>NZ_CABTJS010000093.1:0-1291 GCF_902485085.1 uncultured Kluyvera sp. | reverse complement strand
GCTACCCGCGATGAGCGAACGCGTAACGCGAATGGTGCAGCGCGATCGTAATCACCCGAGTGTGATCATCTGGTCGCTGGGGAATGAATCAGGCCACGGTGCTAATCACGATGCGCTCTATCGCTGGATTAAATCTGTCGATCCTTCCCGCCCGGTACAGTATGAAGGCGGCGGAGCCGACACCTCCGCAACCGATATTATTTGCCCGATGTACGCGCGTGTGGATGAAGACCAGCCCTTCCCGGCTGTGCCGAAATGGTCCATCAAAAAATGGCTTTCGCTGCCTGGAGAACTGCGTCCGCTGATCCTTTGCGAATATGCCCACGCAATGGGTAACAGTCTTGGTGGCTTCGCTAAATACTGGCAGGCGTTTCGTCAATACCCCCGTTTACAGGGCGGCTTCGTCTGGGACTGGGTCGATCAATCACTGATTAAATATGATGAAAACGGCAACCCGTGGTCGGCTTACGGCGGTGATTTTGGCGATACGCCGAACGATCGCCAGTTCTGCATGAACGGTCTGGTCTTTGCAGACCGCACGCCGCATCCAGCGCTGACAGAAGCAAAACACCAGCAGCAGTTTTTCCAGTTCCGTTTATCCGGGCAAACCATCGAAGTGACCAGCGAATACCTGTTCCGTCATAGCGATAACGAGCTCCTGCGCTGGATGGTGGCGCTGGATGGCAAGCTGCTGACAAGCGGTGAAGTGCCTCTGGATGTCGCTCCACAAGGAAAACAGTTGATTGAACTGCCTGAACTACCGCAGCCGGAGAGCACCGGGCAACTCTGGCTAACGGTTCACGTAGTGCAACCGAACGCGACCACATGGTCAGCAGCCGGGCACATCAGCGCCTGGCAGCAATGGCGTCTGGCGGAAAACCTCAGCGTGACACAACCCTCCGCGCCCCACGCCATCCCGCAACTGACCACCAGCGAAACGGATTTTTGCATCGAACTTGGTAATAAGCGTTGGCAATTTAACCGGTTGTCAGGTCTTCTTTCACAAATGTGGATCGGCGATGAAAAACAACTGCTGACGCCGCTGCGCGATCAATTCACCCGTGCACCGCTGGATAATGACATTGGCGTAAGTGAAACGACCCGCATTGACCCTAACGCCTGGGTCGAACGCTGGAAGGCGGCGGGCCATTACCAGGCCGAAGCAGCGTTGTTGCAGTGCACGGCAGATACACTTGCCGACGCGGTGCTGATTACCACGGTCCACGCGTGGCAGCATCAGGGGAAAACCTTATTTATCAGCCGGAAAACCTACCGGATTGATGGAAGTGGT
>NZ_CABTJS010000092.1:0-1071 GCF_902485085.1 uncultured Kluyvera sp. | reverse complement strand
GGAAGGCTGCCTGTGGCTCGCGCTGTTTGCCGTTGCAGGTGCGTTGCTGCTGGAACCGGTAGCCGCGTCGGCGCTGAGCTTGCGCCTGTACCGCGTACGGGCCTTGCACCCGCAACAAGCCCACGAGATGTGGGCCCTGTTGCGCGAGCTGCCCGCCACGCCGGTGCCGCACTATGTGCCCAGTGCCGTCGTCAACGCCTTCGCCACCGGATCGAAGCAGGAGGCATCGATCGCCCTCACCGATGGCCTGCTGCGCAGCCTGAGCCCACGCGAGCTGGCGGGTGTGCTCGCGCACGAGGTCGCGCACATCACTAATGAGGATCTGCGTATCATGGGGCTGGCGGATTCCGTCAGTCGCCTCACGTGCCTACTGGCCCTTATGGGACAGATCGCGATCCTGCTCAGCCTGCCCGCGCTGCTGGTTGGCGCGGCGGAGGTCTATTGGCCTGGTCTATTGTTATTGGCCGCATCGCCCCAACTGGCCCTGCTCGCACAGCTCGGCTTGTCTCGCGTGCGTGAGTTCGACGCTGACCGCCTTGCGGCGGAACTGACTGGCGACCCGCAGGGGCTGGCGTCCGCGCTGGCGAAAATCGAGCGGGTCAGCCGCTCCTGGCGTGCCTGGCTATGGCCGGGATGGGGCAATCCCGAGCCCTCCTGCTTGCGCACGCGTCCGGCAACGCAAGAGCGCATCGCACGCCTGCTGACGTTGGCGCCTGGGCCAGCATCAGCGTTGCCACTCCGCGCGCCCCATTTTTTGCCGGAATCCGCTTTGGCGACGCGCCCACCGCGCTGGCGCCCGAGCGGGCTGTGGCGCTGATTGCCCATCAACAGGAGACGTCTCATCGCCTATCTCGACCCGTACCAACGCCCCGCGCCGGACCGCTTCGTCCGGCGCTGGCTCTTCATCACCGCCTGTATTGCCGCGCTCATGCTGCTGTGGCAGTTTCTGTCTGCCATCGAGGCCTGGTTCAGTCCGCGCGAGGCAGCAGAACGCACCGTGATGGCGCGTGGCGATCTGGCGGCGGACGAGAAAACCACCATCGAACTGTTCGAAAAATCGCGCGCCTCGGT
>NZ_CABTJS010000091.1:0-102144 GCF_902485085.1 uncultured Kluyvera sp. | reverse complement strand
TGCCATTCGGGAAGTAAATCCGCGCGACGCGACATTTCCCGGCCTGCCAGTAGCTCCAGAAGCTGCAGGATGCCTTCCTGATCGTCTAACGAACGCAATGTCTTTTCGTCATCTTGCAGAAATTGTTGCCCACGAGGTGTGGGTTGCCAGGCATCTTCTGGCGTGCTTTTCATCAGGTCAAACTGAGGATAGTTAAGGAATAAATAGCAGCCGTAGCTGTGGCGAGGGTTCAGAATATGGTTATCGGTATCCCAGATGCGGCGGGCGATTTCGGCATCTTCACCTGACAAGCGCTCGCTGATCCAGAGATCCGGTTCGGACCAGTCAACGGGTTTTTGCGGTGTACCGGTTTGCTCGTGGATGGCGGTAATCATATCGCGCACGGCTTTCAGGGAATAGCCTGAAACGGCTTTGATCATGGCTTTAACCTGGGCGTAGGTCGGAAAAAGCGGGGTAATCACTTTGTAATTTTTCACGAAAATCCCTTAACGTCAGTTATGGGCTTAGCTTGCCATAACGAGAGCGAAATTCTTTGGTGTGGGTCAGCTATTGGTGATGCGACGATGATTTTAGCAATGTGCTAAAACTGTGGAATAATATAACAGTTAACGGTTACAAGGACTCAAACCATGCCGACTAAACTGACAGAACTCACCTGGGATGCCTCCGTCCTTCCCGCTGTCCAGGCACCGGGAACCCGGGTGGCGCTATTCACCTTCAAAACGCACCTGGCGGGTTTCGTCTGGGATGCCGCGCAGCTGGAAAACAACCCGTACACCTTTGTCGAGGTGAAAACCCTTCTCGACGGCGTGACCGTGGGCGGGCATAAGGTCAGCGATACCGAGCAGGTGCTGAATCTGGCCGACAGCAGTAAAAAACTCATTGAACTGGTGCAAACCGGGCGTTTTGTGCTGGATAAAAAAACCTTCACCCTGCTGCATGGCATTATCGCGCGCAACGAAGCGCTGGAATGGGGCGTCTTTCGTGGGGAAGGTGAGGAGCTGCACTATAACGCTCGCGTCCATCTCGGGGAGCTGGGGACGCATTTCCCGCCAGCAACCGAAGCGGGCGCACCAGAGCTGAACCGCATTTTTGCCGAGGGCGTTAGCCAGATTAAAGCGCTGCCGCCGTTCGAAGGCGGGCTGGCGATGTTCCTGTTCGGCGCGTACTTCCAGTTTTTCTTCGATGGCAACAAGCGCACCAGCCGCCATATGATGAACGGCTGGCTGATGATGCATGGCTACAACCCTATCAGCATTCCCGCTGCTCGCGCGCTGGAGTTCAACGGTAAAATGGTGCGTTTCTACCACAGTAAAGATGCCACCGAGATGATGGAATTCCTGGCGGACTGCTACACCCTATAACTCTGGCTCCATCGCCACCTTCACCGCCGTCCCTAACTGCACCATCACCTCCCGATGCTTTTCGATCGGCGGCAGCGCGCAGTTGATCCGCAAGCAGTTCCGGTACTTCCCGGACGCCGAAAACAGCGATCCCGGTGCCACCTGGATTTTCATCCGGCACAGCTGCTTCGCCACGCACACCATATCTACCTGCTCAGGCAGTTCCACCCACAGCATAAAGCCGCCGGTTGGGCGGGTCACACAGATCCCGCAGGGGAAAAACTCACGCAGCCAGCAGGTGTAGATCTCCATATTGCGCTGGTAGATCTGCCGCATCCGTCGTACGTGGCGGTGGTAGTGGCCTTCGCGGATAAAGTTCGAGGCGGCTAGCTGAGTCGACGGCACGTTGGTGCCGCTGGCGGCGTATTTCATTTGCAGCAGCTTGTCGTAGTAGCGGCCCGGTGCTATCCAGCCAATGCGCAGGCCGGGGGCGATGGTTTTGGTAAACGAGCTGCACAGCATCACCCGGCCGTCGATATCCCATGAGTGGATGGTGCGCGGGCGCGGGTAGTCTGTCGCCAGTTCGCCGTAGATATCGTCTTCAAAAATCACGATGTCATAGCGCTGGGCGAGGCTCAGCACCGCGCGCTTGCGGGCGTCGGGCATGATAAAGCCCTGCGGGTTGTTGCAGTTGGGGACGAGGATCACCCCTTTGATCGGCCACTGATCCAGCGCCAGTTCCAGCGCTTCGATGCTGATCCCGGTGTTGGGATCGGTCGGGATCTCTATGGCCTTCAGCCCTAAGCCGCGCAGCAGCTGCATGGTGCCGTAATAGGTTGGGGATTCCACGGCAATAATATCGCCCGGCTGGCATACCGACAGCAGCGCCAGCGACAGCGCGCTGTGGCAGCCGCTGGTGATGATCAGGTCGTTGGCGGTGACCACCGATCCGCCGTCGAGCATCAGGCGGGCGATCTGTTCGCGCAGTTCGCGACGGCCGGCCAGTTCGTCGTAGCTCAGCACGTCGACAATATTATGCTGTATTACCCGGCTCATCTCGCGCCACAGTGGTTTAAGCGTGGGCTGGGTGACGTCCGGCGAGCCGCCGCCGAAGGGGATGATCGATTTGTCATTGCGGGCGTCGAGCATGTTCAACACCTGATCCCACTGGGTGATCTCCACCGGGCGCTGTACCGGGCGTGACATCGGCGGCACCGGCGGCTGGGCTTTTTGCGGCGCGACGAAGTAGCCGGAGCGCGGCTGCGGGGTGATCAGCTGGCGTTGTTCCAGCGTCTGATAAGCCTGCTGTACGGTGCTGATGCTGACGCCGTGCTCCTGGCTCAGGCTGCGCACGGAGGGCAGCTTTTCGCCGTGGCGATACAGCCCTTGTTCAATTCGTTCGGCCAGCAGGTTGGCCAGATGTTGGTAACGCGTCATTGCTGTATCCCCAGTGATCGCCATACAGATGAGAAAACCAGTACAGTCAGGCGATAAAAACCGCACGCAGATATCGTTTTAGCGAATCTGTATGTTAAAGAAAAGTATTTTTTGAATCTGTATTGCAGGACAGGAAATCCGCGAAGATAAAGCCTCTGGCAAGGTGAGGAGGCAAAGTATGGAATTTCACGTGAACCGGGCAAAACAGCCGTTTATCGGCTTTGTGCAACTGTGGCGCTTTATGAAAAAAGGGTGGCAAATTCGGCAAACGCGTCGCGTATTGCAGAGAATGAGCGATGAACAGCTGAAAGATGTTGGGCTGCGCCGTGATGAAGTGGGTTAAAAATACGGGCGACGTGCCTGACACGTCGCCCGCCCGCGTTTTAGCTCAACATAAATTGCCCTAAGATCCACACGCCGAAGACGATCAAGATACCGCCAGCCGTACGTTCAATTTTCCAGACAAGATGGCCAAGGCGACGCTGAACCTGCGGCAGGGCGATCAGTGCGATCAACAGCAGATCCCAAAGCAGCACGACGCCGGTCATCCAGAGTCCGCATACGGCCTGCTGTACCAGCGTGACATCCGGGCCGAGCAGCGCTGTCATCAGCGCCAGATAGAACAGCGCATTTTTCGGATTCAGCAGTGAAGAGCCCAGCCCCAGCAGCAATTGTCGGGTGAGCGAGGGCAGCGCCGATGCGGTATGTTGCCACTCCCGTGTTCCGGCGCGGCTATTCAGCAGCTGGCGGCCTACCCAGAGCAGGTACGCGGCGCCCATCAGTTCGATACCGGTGAAGAGCAGCGGCGCCTGGCGCAGCAGCCCGGAGCCAATAACGACCAGCAGAATGTAGAACCCGTTCCCCGCTGCAATGCCAAGGCAAACGCCCACGCTGCCGCGCAGTCGAAAGCGTAGCGCGTAGCCAACCAGCAGAAAGAAGTCCGGCCCCGGGCTGAGCAGCGCCATAAAGTGCGCGAGTGCCAGTGCGGGAAACGCGGGAGGGAAGAGTGTGGTGACCTGTTCCATAGCGACCTCAATAAAAAGCGTGAGGTCAGCGTAGGCCTGAAGAGGCGTTAATTATTGTCTGATATTGATCTACCCAGCGCGTACTGACGCGGCGTGGCGGCCGTGTAGCTGACGAAGGTTTTGTGGAAATGGCTCTGGTCGGCGAAGCCGCTCTGGTAGGCCACATCGGCAATCTCGTCCCCGGCGCGTAGCCGCGCTTTGGCGTACTCCACGCGCGAGTTGTTAAGAAAGCTGCCGGGCGTCAGGCCGGTATCCTGCTTGAACGTCCGGATTAAGGTCTCTTTACGCAGCGAGAAACGTGCGGCGAACGCATCAAGGGAGGGGGGAGAGACGGGGTTTGCCAGTAGCGCCTGCTGCAGATGTTGGCTGGTGGAACGCAGTTTTTCATTAACGCCAGTTCGCAGGGAAAGAGCGGATAACAGCGTGGTCAGCGCGTCGGCGGACATCTGCTCAACGACGGTGAGATACAGGCTGAACAGCGCATCGTTGCGAATGACCTGCCGGGCTAATGGCAGCGGCGTGTCGATATAGAGCATATGGTAGCTGCGCGGCTTTCCTTGTATCGGGTTGCAGCTGTGCGGCGCGTTGGCGGGGATAACGATAAGGTCACCTGGTGACAAAAGGTACTCCTGCCCGTCACAGACGCAGCGCGTTCCGCCTTCGAGAATCGCCCCTATAGAAAGCTGCGTATGACTGTGGCGCTTATAGGCCTGCGTGCTCTGCCAGGTGCTGCGTCGTTCAAGCCCCGGCAGTCGGGCGAAGGTCTGATGAATATCGCGTGGTGTGGTCATTCGCTTCCCCCGGCGGTTTTTTATTTTTATACCACATTAGGGGAAAGCAGGTAGAGATGTGTGAAAAATAAACGATTCGCTTTAGATCACATTAACGAATTTAATGTATCAAATAACTGGTATCAGACTCACAGTTCACGCTGAAATCATTCGCCTCATATAGATAAGTGTTGCTTCACAGCTAGTATCAACTCGCTAATCATACACCTGCAAGAGGATACAATGAAAAATACAAATCGTATGATCGTGAACTGTGTTGCTGCTTCCCTGATGTGCTCCTGGAGCCTTTCCGCGCTGGCGGCAGGTGCCCAGACCGAGGTCAAGATTGTTCGCGATGAATACGGCATGCCGCATATTTACGCCGATGATACCTATCGGCTGTTTTACGGCTATGGCTACGTGGTGGCGCAGGATCGCCTGTTCCAGATGGAGATGGCGCGGCGCAGCACGCAGGGCACGGTCTCTGAAGTCCTCGGCAAGTCGTTCGTCAGTTTTGATAAGGTGATTCGCCAGAACTACTGGCCGGATTCTATCCGGGCGCAAATTGCGGCGCTAGCACCGGAGGATAAGTCCATCCTTCAAGGCTATGCCGACGGCATGAACGCCTGGATTGATAAAGTGAACGCCAACCCTGGCACGCTGCTGCCAAAACAGTTTTCCACCTTTGGTTTTGCACCACAGCACTGGCAGCCTTTTGATGTAGCTATGGTTTTTGTCGGCACGATGGCGAACCGATTCTCTGACAGTACCAGCGAAATTGATAACCTGGCGCTGCTGACGGCGCTAAAAGACAAATACGGTAAACAGCAGGGGATGGCGGTTTTTGACCAGTTAAAATGGCTGGTTAACCCTTCCGCGCCAACGACTATTTCCCCTAAGGAGAGCCACTATCCGCTCAAGTTTGACCTTAACAATACGCAAACGGCGGCCTTGCTTCCGCGCTACGACCTGCCGGCACCGATGCTCGACCGGCCGGCAAAAGGCGCAGACGGCGCACTGCTGGCGCTGACGGCGGGACAAAACCGCGAAACCATCGCCGCGCAGTTTGCGCAGAGCGGGGCCAACGGGCTGGCGGGCTACCCAACAACCAGCAACATGTGGGTGATAGGTAAAAACAAAGCGCAGGATGCAAAAGCTATTATGGTCAACGGCCCGCAGTTCGGCTGGTACGCGCCTGCTTATACCTACGGCATTGGCCTGCACGGCGCGGGCTACGACGTCACCGGCAATACGCCGTTTGCTTATCCTGGTTTGGTGTTTGGTCACAACGGCACGATTTCCTGGGGTTCTACCGCTGGTTTCGGCGATGATGTCGACATTTTTGCCGAAAAAATGTCGAAAGATAAACCGGGCTATTATCAGCATAACGGCCAGTGGGTGAAAATGCTCAGCCGCGAAGAGACCATTAAGGTCAAAGACGACCAGCCGGAGACCTTCACCGTCTGGCGCACCCTGCACGGAAATGTGATGAAAACTGACCCAGCCACACAAACGGCTTACGCCAAGGCGCGCGCGTGGGAAGGCAAAGAGGTGGCATCGCTGCTGGCGTGGACTCACCAGATGAAAGCCAAAAACTGGCAGGAGTGGACGCAGCAGGCGGCAAAACAGGCGCTGACCATCAACTGGTACTACGCCGACGTGAACGGCAATATCGGCTACGTGCATACCGGCGCGTATCCTGACCGCCAGCCGGGCCACGACCCGCGCCTGCCGGTGCCCGGCACCGGAAAGTGGGACTGGAAGGGGCTGCTCTCTTTTGATTTGAACCCGAAAGTGTATAACCCGCAGTCGGGCTATATCGCCAACTGGAACAACTCACCGCAAAAAGATTATCCGGCATCCGATCTGTTTGCCTTCCTGTGGGGCGGCGCGGATCGCGTGACCGAGATTAACCGCATTCTTGATAAGCAGCCGCGCTTTACCGCCGATCAGGCCTGGGATGTGATCCGCAAAACCAGCCGTCAGGATCTGAACCTGCGGCTCTTCCTGCCGACGCTCAAGGACGCGACCGCGAGCCTGCCGGTGAGCGACCCGCGTCGCCAGCTGGTGGATAAACTAACCAGTTGGGATGGCAGCAATCTGCTCAACGAAGGCGGTAAAACCTATCAGCAGCCGGGCTCGGCGATTCTCAACGCCTGGCTGACCAGCATGCTGAAACGCACGGTTGTGGCGGCGGTACCGAAGCCGTTCGGTGACTGGTACAGCGCCAGCGGCTATGAGACGACGCAGGACGGGCCAACCGGCTCGCTGAACATCAGCGTAGGGGCGAAGATCCTCTACGAAGCGCTGCAGGGCGAGAAGTCGCCAATTCCGCAGGCGGTCGATCTGTTTGGCGGAAAACCGCAGCACGAGGTGGTGCTGGCGGCGCTGGACGATGCCTGGCAGACGCTGTCAAAGCGCTACGGCAACGACCTGAACGGCTGGAAAACGCCGGCGATGGCGCTGACCTTCCGGGCCAATAACTTCTTCGGCGTGCCGCAGGCGGCAGCGGATGAAGCGCGTCATCAGGCGGAATACCAGAACCGCGGCACGGAAAATGACATGATCGTGTTCTCGCCGTCGGCCAGCAAAAGCCCGGTGCTTGCCTGGGACGTGGTCGCACCGGGTCAAAGCGGGTTTATTGCCCCGGACGGCAAGGCGGATAAGCACTATGACGACCAGCTAAAAATGTACGAAACCTTCGGGCGTAAATCGCTGTGGTTAACACCGCAAGAGGTTGATGAACATAAGGAATCGCAGGAAGTGTTACAGGTGAAGCGGTAATTTTTTCCTGTCATCCCCCGTCTTGTCCGGCGGGGGATGCCTATTCGGAAACCTCCGTTTATACCCAACTTTACGTCCGCAGCCAGCCAGATTGACTACCCTTAATACCCTAAGCGGTAAAAACAAGGAGATTCACGATGGCTTACCAGACAGTTAATCCTGCCACTAACCAGCTTATCAAAGCATACCCTTCTCATACCGACGCGGACGTTGAAGCGGCGCTGAAAGCGGCCGATGCGCTCTACCATTCCGGCTGGGCAAAAGGGGATATCGACCAGCGCCTGCCGGTACTCCACAAATTAGCCGATTTGATAGATGCCCGCGTTGAGGAGCTGGCGAAGATTGCCAGCCAGGAGATGGGCAAACTGATCGCCCAAAGTCGCGGCGAGGTGAAACTATGCGCGCAAATTGCCCGCTACTATGCCGACAACGCGAAGCAGTTTCTCGCGCCGGTGAAGTACAAATCCGAGCTCGGCGAGGCGTGGGTCGAACATCATCCTATCGGCGTGCTGATGGCCGTTGAGCCGTGGAATTTCCCTTATTACCAGCTGATGCGCGTGCTGGCCCCGAACCTGGCAGCAGGTAACCCGGTGCTGGCGAAGCACGCCAGCATTGTGCCGCACTGCGCAGAGGTCTTTGCGCACCTGGTGCGTGAAGCGGGCGCACCGGAAGGGGCGTGGGCGAACCTGTACATCTCGCAGGATCAGGTGGCCAACATTATTGCCGACGACCGCGTGCAGGGCGCGGCGCTGACCGGTTCTGAAAAGGCGGGGAGCGTGGTGGCGGCGCAGGCGGCGAAGCACATTAAGAAATCGACCCTTGAGCTGGGCGGTAACGATGTCTTCGTGGTGCTGGACGATGCCAACCTCGATAAAGCGGTGAAAATCGGCGTCAATGCCCGCCTTAACAACGCCGGGCAGGTCTGTACCGCGGCAAAACGTTTTGTGCTGCATGAGAAAATTGCCGATGCTTTCCTGAGCAAGTTTACCGAGGCGTTTAAGCAGGCAAAAATTGGCGACCCGCTGGATGAAAGCACCACGCTTGGCCCGCTGTCGTCAAAAGACGCGCTGGAGACGCTGACCAAACAGGTCAACGAAGCACTGAAAAACGGCGCGAAGCTGCATCTCGGCGGTAAGCCGGTGCAGCGTGACGGCAGCTTCTTCGAGCCTACCATTCTGACCTACATTTCCCGCGATAACCCGGCGTATTTCGAAGAGTTCTTCGGCCCTGTCGCGCAGATTTACGTGGTGAAGAGCGATGATGAAGCGGTAGCTCTGGCCAATGATTCCCACTACGGGCTGGGCGGCGCGGTCTTTAGCCAGGATATTGAACGGGCGAAGAAAATGGCCTCGCGCATTGAGACCGGGATGGTGTACATCAACTGGCTCACCGATACCGCGGCTGAACTACCGTTTGGCGGCGTGAAGCGTTCCGGCTACGGGCGCGAGCTGTCGGATCTGGGGATCAAAGAGTTTGTGAACCAGAAGCTGGTGGTAGTGCGCCAATAGCGGCAGCCATAAAAAAACCTGCCATCTGGCAGGTTTTTTTGGGAAGTGGGTAACGTTAGAAGTTTACGCCGCCGCCAATGTAAGCGCCGTCAATCAGCGTGTGGTTTGGACGGCCGTCTTTGCCGTCAACGCTGACGTGGCGATAGCCCACTTTCAGCGTGACCAGTGAAATTGGCGACCAGCTTACGCCACCGTTGGCTTCAACGTAGTTTTTCACGCTGTTGTTCAGGCCTTCCGGCGCGGCATAGCCTTCGCCAAAGACGCGGATGCTGTCGGTCAGGGCTACGCTAACGCCGCCGCCGATAGGGAACGCCACGCCGTTATCACCTTTTTTCGGGCCGATGTAGATAGCTTTCGCGCCTGCGTTCAGCATCACTGGGCCGACTTCCAGGTTATAGCCTGCGCCCACGCCGCCGGTCTGGGTGCCGTCGTCGGTGTTTTTCAGCCAGTTGCTTTCTGCGTACAGGCCGGATGAGGATTTACCCATTTCCAGATTCAGGTTGGTAAAGTTTTTACCCTGCTCAAGGCTACCGCCCATCGCCAGTGCGGAACCGGATACGGCGGTCAGAGCGGATAGGAGCAGGATATTAAGCTTTTTCATGGTTTATTCCTCGTCATAAAATTAATCTGAGGACACCTTAACAAGTGGATTTTACTTCTGCAAATGTGACTCATGTCGATTTTTAATACTGGAATTGTAGTGGGTATGGTATTTTTTTGTTGCCTGTCTGTTTGTTTTTACCTGCGTCAATAATTAGCGTTTTGACGTTTAGCGCCCGTTTAGTTTTTGGCTAAACGTACCTTGAACAGAGCGGGGGATATTGGTTGGCAGTGAATTAATTGTCTTTCTAATAGTTTCCGAAAGCATTCCAATTGTCATGAATAAAAATGGATATTTACATTTCTACGCATTTAATTACCCCCTTCCGGGCGGAGGGGGCGTGATTCAGGCAGGGCTACGGGCTATTTTTTCAGGCTGGCGAATGCCGCGCGAATTTCTGCTTCCGGCAGTTGAATGCCAATAAACACCAGCGTGCTGTGCGGCGCTTCATCGCCCCACGGCCTGTCCCAGTCGGCGCTGTACAGACGCTGTACCCCCTGGAACAGCAGGCGGTTCGGTTCGCCGTCAATCCACAGCATCCCTTTGTAGCGCAGCAGCTTGTCGGCGAAGTCCAGTAGCAGGTTTTCCATCACCCGGGAGACGTCGCTGATATCCACCGGGTAATCCAGCTCGACCACAATCGACGACACGTCGTTTTGCTGGTCGGCCATAAAGTGGAAGCGCGGCTTCGAGGTGACGTTCTCTTCCAGCATAAAGCCGTTGGTGTTGAACAGCAGATTCAGGTCGATATCGCCGTGGGTGACGGTGTAAATCGGCGCGCGGGCGTTGATGCGGGCCAGACGCTCGCGCAGCTTTTCGGCCTCACCGGCGACGTCGGTTTTGGTCAGCAGAATACGGTCAGCGTAGCCAACCTGCGACTGGGCAATGGTGAACTGGTTCATCTGCTCGTCGGCGTGCACCGCGTCGACCAGCGCAATGACGCCATCCAGCAGATAGCGTTCACACAGTACCTCGTGGGAGAAAAAGGTCTGAATGATGGGGCCGGGGTCGGCCATGCCGGTGCATTCAATCACCAGGCGGTCGAAACTGATGTTGCCCTGGTCGAGATTATCGAGCAGGTCTAACAGCGCGTCTTCCAGTTCGTTAGAGCGGGTGCAGCAGATGCAGCCGTTGGTCAGGGTTTTAATCTGCGTGGCGCGGTCGCCAATCAACTGGTCGTCGACGGAGACTTCGCCGAATTCGTTTTCAATCACGGCAATTTTAAAGCCGTGCTGTTCATTGAGGATGTGGCGCAGCAGGGTGGTTTTGCCCGCGCCGAGGAAACCGGTAAGTAGGGTAACTGCAATCGGTGCCATGATGTCTCCTTTAACAGCAGCGCATGCCGCCTTTTCCATCGCCGCCGTAGCGCGCCTGCTGGCGCTCGCGGAAGAACTCTTCGTAGGTCATGTACGGTTTATCCGGATGGTTGGTCTGCATATGTTCGACGTAGTTGTCGTAATCCGGAATGCCAATCAGCATTTTTGCCGCCTGACCGAGATATTTTTTAGCTTGCCCTAAGTTACCAAACATAGACCATCCTGATAAGACAAAGCCCGACGAGGTTCTCTCTATCGGGCTGGGGAACTCGTTTTCCCTCACCCTGGCCCTCTCCCGGAGGGAGAGGGAGGGTTTGGTGGATTAGTGGTGTGAAGAGGTCTTCACGCCGCCTTCCGGTACTGGCACATACGGTGTTTCTTTGTCGGTACGTTTATCGCTATTGCGCACCTGCATCCAGGTTTTGAAACCGTAGAAGATGATGCTGTACACCACCACCAGGAACAGAATACTCAGGCCTGCGTTGGTGTAGTTGTTGATAACGATGTGGTTCATGTTGGCAATCTGCTGTGCAGTCAGTTCACCACCGGAAGCAATCTTCTCTTTGTACTGGCTAGCCATGAAGAAGAAGCCTTCCATCTGCGGGTTGGTGCTGAACAGTTTCAGGCCCAGCGCCCAGGTGGTGCAGATCAGCAGCCATACTGCCGGAATGATGGTCACCCACACGTACTTGCTGCGTTTCATCTTCACGAGGATGACGGTGCCAAGCACCAGCGCCACGGCGGCCAGCATCTGGTTAGAGATACCGAACAGCGGCCACAGGCTCTTCACGCCGCCCAGTGGGTCGACTACGCCTTGATACAGCAGATAACCCCACAGACCAACACAGCCCGCCGTCGCAACCACGCCAGCGACCAGCGAGTCGGTTTTCTTCAGGAACGGCACGAAGTTACCGAGCAAATCTTGCAGCATAAAGCGGCCCGCACGGGTACCGGCGTCCAGCGCGGTGAGGATGAACAGCGCTTCGAACAGAATACCGAAGTGGTACCAGAAGCCCATATCCGCCCACGGCAGCACTTTGTGGAACACGTGCGCAATACCGACCGCCAGGGTTGGTGCGCCGCCTGCGCGGTTCAATACCGAAGGCTCGCCGATGTCTTTCGCGGTTTGCAGGATCTGCTCTGGCGAAATCACGAAGCCCCAGGAGCTGACGGTGGCGGCAGCGTGAATGGTCACATCTTTTAGCTGTGCGGCAATCAGCGCCGCGTTCTCGCCGCCCATCTCATGCAGGTTTGGCATGGTGATGCCGAGGCCCGCCGGAGGCGTGTTCATCGCGAAGTAGAGGCCCGGTTCGATGATGGACGCCGCAACCAGCGCCATAATCGCCACGAAGGACTCCATCAGCATCGCGCCATAACCAATCAGGCGCGCATCGTTTTCATTCGCCAGCAGCTTCGGCGTGGTGCCGGAGGAGATCAGCGCGTGGAAGCCAGAAACGGCGCCACAGGCGATGGTGATAAACAGGAACGGGAACAGCGCGCCTTTCCACAGTGGACCGGTACCGTCGATGTACTGGGTCACGGCTGGCATTTTCAGATCCGGGTTGAGGATCACGATGCCAAGCGCCAGGCCAACGATAACGCCGATTTTCAGGAAGGTCGCGAGGTAGTCGCGTGGTGCCAGAATCAGCCATACAGGCAGCAGGGCAGAGATAAAGGCGTAGCCAATCAGCGCGAAGGTGATGGTGGTGTCTTTAAAGGTCAGCGCCGGGCCCCAGTACGGGTCATGGGCAATCACGCCGCCGAAGTAGATAGAGGCGACCAGCAGCACGATACCCATCACCGACACTTCGCCGACGCGGCCCGGGCGGATAAAGCGCATGTAGATACCCATAAACAGCGCAATCGGCACGGTGGAGCAGACGGTGAACACGCCCCACGGGCTTTCTGCCAGGGCTTTCACCACGATCAGCGCCAGCACCGCCAGGATGATTATCATAATCAGGAAGCAGCCGAACAGGGCAATGGAGCCCGGCACGCGGCCCATCTCTTCTTTGACCATTTCGCCCAGCGACGAACCGTTACGGCGCGTGGAGATAAACAGCACCATAAAGTCCTGTACGGCACCCGCGAGCACCACGCCTGCCAGCAGCCAGAGGGTACCCGGCAGGTAGCCCATCTGCGCGGCCAGTACCGGCCCAACCAGCGGGCCTGCACCGGCGATAGCGGCGAAGTGGTGGCCGAACAGCACGTAGCGGTTGGTCGGCACGTAGTTCAGGCCATCGTTGTTAATGACCGCTGGCGTCGCGCGCGTGGGGTCGAGCTTCATCACCTTTTGGGCGATGTACAGACTGTAGTAGCGGTACGCCACCAGATAAACAGAAACCGACGCGACGACGATCCACAGGGCACTGACGTGCTCACCGCGGCGCAGGGCGACGACCGAGAGGCAAAATGCACCGATGATTCCGAGAATCACCCAGGGTATGTGCTTGAATAGCTTTTTCGTATCCATAGTAAAACCTGGTTCTAATAGGATGAATAATCAGCCGAAGCTGCCGTTGTTTTGAGTTTGGGTTTGAGGAGGTATTGACCGTTATGCTGATGACAAGCTTGCCAGAGATACGCGCGCGTAAAGTTGGGTAAA
Organism: uncultured Kluyvera sp.; assembly: GCF_902485085.1. Taxonomy (NCBI): domain Bacteria; kingdom Pseudomonadati; phylum Pseudomonadota; class Gammaproteobacteria; order Enterobacterales; family Enterobacteriaceae; genus Kluyvera; species uncultured Kluyvera sp. Next base: position 88,755 of record NZ_CABTJS010000091.1, on the reverse strand, counting down.
TGGGTGAGCGGTTGAAAGTGATGGCTAAGCGGTCAGAAATGACGGTGAGTGGTTTCTATCATGACGGGATAACGGTGAAAATGTGATGTATATCACTATGTTAAGCTGATTAAATTTCTCGCATCCGTCTACCCTATACGCCAGCCCTACAATATGGAGAACAACAATGACAACTATCAACATCGCGCTCAAGGATGCCTACCAACTGGCTTTCGACGTCCTCATTTCAAACGGGTTTTCAGCCCCTCATGCCGATGCCATTGCGCGCAACGTGACCGCGGGCGAACGCGACGGCTGCGCTTCGCACGGCCTGTGGCGACTGCTGGGCATTGTGGAGACCCTGCGTAAAGGTAAGGTGTCGCCGGATGCGGAGCCAACGGTCGTCGACCAGGCACCAGCAATCGTGAAGGCGGATGCCAACGGGGCGTATTCGCTTTGTGCCTATGAAAAGGCGCTGCCTCTCCTGATTGAAAAAGCCCGCCAGTGCGGGATTGCGGCGCTGGCGATTAACCGCTGCGTGCACTTCTCCGCGCTGTTTGCCGATGTGGAACCGCTGACCGACGTGGGGCTGGTGGGCTATGCCTGCACGCCAAGCCACGCGTGGGTGGCCCCGGCGGGCGGTACGCAGCCGCTGTTTGGCACCAACCCGATTGCGTTTGGCTGGCCGCGCGGCGAGAAGCCGCCGTTTATTTTTGATATGGCGACCAGCGCGGCGGCGCGGGGTGAGATTCAGCTGCATCAGCGGGCGGGGAAAACGATTCCGCAAGGGTGGGGAATTGATAGCGACGGCCAGCCGACCACCGATCCACAGGCGGTGCTGGACGGGGCGATGCTGACCTTCGGCGGCCATAAGGGCTCGGCGCTTGCGGCGATGGTGGAGCTGTTAGCCGGTCCGCTGATTGGCGATATGACCAGCGCCGAATCGCTGGCGTGGGATAACGGCGCGGGCGGCCTGCCGTATGGCGGTGAGCTGATTCTGGCGCTGGACCCGCAGCGTTTCCTGGGCGGTGAGGCCGAGGCGCATCTGGCGCGCGCCGAGACGCTGTTTAGCGGCATGCAATCACAGGGCGCGCGATTACCGGGCGAGCGACGCTATCTGGCGCGTGAGCAAAGTGAGAAGCAGGGGCTGGAAGTGTCTCGCGGCCTGTACGATGAGATTTGCGCGCTGCGCGGATAACGAGTTTCCCCGGCGGCGCTCCGCTTGGCCGGGCTACCATGTTTCTGTAGCCCGGGCGAGGCGTTTACGCCGACCCCGGGGAATACCGACCACTGATGCAAAATCGTGCCACTACCCGTATTAATAGTCACAATTTCTATAAAGTTTTTCTTTTCCACGCCGAAAACTCGTTATTCGTCCGGAGGAAAGAGAAACATGTTAAAACGTATAAAAATCGTCACTAGCCTTGTGCTGGTTTTGGTGTTGTTTGGCCTGTTACAGCTGGCATCAGGGGGCCTGTTCTTTAACTCTTTAAAGCACGACAAAGAGAACTTCACCATTTTGCAAACCGTGCGTCAGCAGCAGTCAGGGCTGAATGGGAGCTGGGTGGCTTTGCTGCAAACCCGTAACACCCTGAACCGCGCCGGGATCCGATACATGATGGATCAGAACAATATCGGCAGCGGTTCCACCGTTGCTGAACTGATGCAGATTGCCACGAAATCGCTGTCAGAAGCGGAAAAACGCTGGGCTGAGTACGAAGCGATGCCGCGTGACCCGCGTCAAAGCGAAGCGGCGGCGCTGGAAATTCAGCGTAACTACGATATTTACCACGGCGCGCTGGCCGAGCTCATCAAACTGCTGGGCGCCGGTAAAATCAACGACTTCTTCGACCAGCCGACCCAGGGCTATCAGGACGGTTTTGAGAAGGCTTACGTCAACTACCTGCAGCAGAACGACAGCCTGTACGATCTGGCGGTCAACGACAGCAACGCCTCTTACACTCAGGCCATGTGGATCCTGTTCAGCGTGATGATCGCCGTACTGGCGGTGATTATCTCCGTCTGGCTTGGCGTACGTAAAACGCTTATCGCACCACTGAATCGTTTAATCGACAGCATTCGCCACATTGCGGGCGGTGACCTGGTCAAACGCATCGACGTGGAAAGCGACAACGAAATGGGCGAGCTGGCACATTCTCTGCGCCATATGCAGGGCGAGCTGGCACGTACCGTGGGCGAAGTTCGTCAGGGGGCCGACGCGATTTACAGCGGCGCGAGCGAGATCGCCATGGGTAACAACGACCTTTCTTCACGTACCGAGCAGCAGGCGGCTTCTCTGGAGGAAACGGCAGCGAGTATGGAAGAGCTGACCGCGACCGTGAAGCAGAACGCCGAAAACGCCCGTCAGGCGAGTCATCTGGCGCTTAGCGCGTCGGAAACCGCGCAGAAGGGCGGAAAAGTAGTGGATAACGTGGTGCAAACCATGCGTGATATCACCGCCAGTTCGCAGAAAATTGCCGATATTATCAGCGTGATTGACGGCATTGCCTTCCAGACTAACATTCTGGCGCTGAACGCCGCGGTGGAAGCCGCACGCGCCGGTGAGCAGGGGCGCGGTTTTGCGGTGGTCGCAGGTGAAGTCCGTAACCTGGCGCAGCGCAGCGCCCAGGCAGCGCGGGAAATTAAGAGTCTGATTGAAGACTCGGTAAACCGCGTCGACCTCGGTTCTACGCTGGTAGAAAGCGCGGGCGAAACCATGGATGAAATCGTTAACGCGGTGACCCGCGTGACCGATATTATGGGCGAAATTGCTTCCGCATCGGATGAACAGAGCCGTGGTATCGACCAGGTGGGTCTGGCCGTATCGGAAATGGATCGTGTGACTCAGCAAAACGCTTCGCTGGTGGAAGAGTCCGCCGCCGCCGCCGCCGCGCTGGAAGAACAGGCCAGCCGACTGACTCAGGCGGTTGCCGTATTCCGTATCCAGCAAAGCCAGGCAAGCGCCGCACGCGAACCCGTCAGCGCGGTGAATGCGCCGGTAGCTGGCAGCCTGCGTAAAGCCGCAGCGACCGATACCGGGGAAAACTGGGAAACCTTCTGATATAACATGCGCCTCTGTCCGGGCGCATTAGTTCAGCATCAGGCGCATGGCGCAGCGTGATTCATACGCCATGCCGTGCGCCACTTCCTGCATCAGTTTCTGCCGAAGCGCGGTACTCAGCGAGTCTTCCGGCAGTATCTCAAACCCCATTCGGGCATACCACGGCGCGTTCCAGGGCACATCCCGGAAGGTCGTCAGCGTCAGCGACGTGAAACCTTGTGCCTTAGCTTGTGCGGCGACATAGCTTATAAGCTGGCGGCCTAACCCCAATCCCTGACAGGCCTGATGCACGGATATTTCGACAATAAAGAGCGTTGAACTCTGCGCTTGTGCTAGCAGAAAACCACAGGGTTGATCGTTGTGCTCTACCACCCAGCTCATCTTTTGCTGCGCGTAATGCTGATGGCAATCCGCAGAAATGACGGGACCTTGTGCAATCCATTGTAGTCCGGGCGCCTGCTGAAAGCGCTGCCCGGCGGCGCGTTCAATCACAGGTAGTGCGGGAATATCCGCAGAGGTTGTCGGGCGAACGGAATTTATCATGGAAGGAAGTATAGCCCGCCGTTAACCTGCACAAACGAGAATCGGCGAATAAAAATTACTGATAATCATCGCATTATCCGGTGTTTTGCGGATGCTCAACAGCCGTTTCTGGCCCGGGGTAATACCCAGCGCGTATTTTTCAAAGACTCCCGCTGGCACGTTGTCGTGACCAAGCTTTTCAAGTTGCTTGATGTGCAGTTCGTAAAACGTTTCATGTACGTAGTGCCAGTCAAAGCTCTCCTGGCGCGAAACTTTAGCATGTTGCCCATCGTTAAATACTTCGCCGTTCATGTTGATATAGCCGGTGCCATCCGGCGCGAAGTGCATGACCACCATTCCTTCAAATGAAAAATGGTTGTCCTGATGGCTGTCTTTATAGGTCAGGCTGCCCTGACAGGTCATAGAGAGGCGCGTGGTGCTACCTACCCACAGTGAAGCCGCAAGGATAATCAGCAGGTTAAGTAAGATAAAGCCGATGAGTCGTTTGTGCTTTTTCACTTTTGCCACTCGTAGTAATAGAGCGTCTGGCAGGCGCTGGCTTTGCCGAGAAACTGGGAGCATTGGGAGAGCACCAGGCGACCTTCATCGCCATACAGTAAAGGAGCCTGAATATGGGCATAAAAAATGGAGTGATTCAGACATGAAAAGGCCCCGTCTTTTTGAATCTGCGCGATCAACTTTTTAGCCTGCTCCCTGAAGACATCCGCCAGCGGCGCGAGGGTATAGACCGGGCAGTTGCCGATATGCTCTAACAAATAGAGATCGGCCTGCTGTTGCCGGTTTTTCCAGACGATCGCGGTGCTGCAAAGCGCCAGTACGATGAGGGTGACTATCGCGTATACGGCGGTGCATTTTCTCGGACGGGAGGCTTTTTCACTCGTTAACACCGGTGGCGGCGGAAGGGGAGTGAGCGGCGTGAGAGTAACATCCGCGCTGAGCATAAATCCGACTTTTGGCACGGTGACAATAAACAGGCTGTCGGGCACCAGCGTGGCGAAAATCTTACGCAAAATACTGATGTACTGATTGAGCGAGTTGCTGGAACCACGCAGCCCGCGCTCGTCCCAGACTTGTTCAAGGAACGTTTCGCGTTCGACCACCATGCCGTGGTGGGCAATCAGCAGATTGAGGATAGTTTGCGCCGTACAGGTTAACACCTGGCTTTCCGGGTCGGGATCGTTTTGTAATGTCAGTGAACCATCCTCGTTGTCATAAACGAGGACGTTCGCGAGCAGATATTTCATGGTTTTCAGGCGATCCGGATCGGGTAAAAAAACGACGTTAACGTAGATATAGACATTTTAGCTTGATTTGTTATCGGTAACATTGATCCGGCTCGCCCAATTTTTGATTAATAAGTAAGCGTAATCACGACGTCGTCACTGAACAGGCCAGTGCCACTCAGCATTTGTGGAGGCACGGTGCCGTAGACGGTGAAGTTCTGCACGTTTCCGTCCTCGTGTGTGACCTCCAGCGTGTTGCTGCCCGTCTGCTCTCCCCACGGTATGGTTGTGCCAGCATCCTGCCACAGCGCGTACTGTAGGCACTGATGACTATCGTTACAGAGCTGCCGCTGGCTCCCTGAAGCGTGTTCACCTGCGCTTATCCCCAATGAGTAATGCGTGCCGACCGGGCAGCGGGAGCGAATGGTGGCCGTTGAGGAGATGCGTGACATCAGTGAGGTGCTGTTGACTGTACCGAAATCGAGCGGCGTCACGCTCTGGATAAAACAGCTGTCAGACAGCGTAGCACTGGCGCTGGACGAGTTGTCGATGGCTTCCCCTTCATTCTCGCCATCCTGACAGCCGGGCAGCGAAGCTGTGCTCGTTGCGCTGTTCCAGGTCAGTCTCAAGCCCATCGTATAGTTAAAATAGCTGCGTACCGGCAGGTTGCTCTGCCCGGCCGGTATGGACGCCAGCAGTGGAAACGTCCCGCTGACGACCTGGTTTCCCTCCGCCGTCAGCGAGGTTTGTAGCGCGCGTCCCGATGCCTGTGAGGTCAGTTCCTGGCTGGTATCAAGCGCGCTGTAGAGGCGAAACAGCATCGTGTATTGCTTACCTTCTTCATCGCCGTTTGAGGTCATTTTAAACGGCGAGGTATCCAGGCTGCTCAGGCAGACCTTAAAGTAACGCGTTTCGCCATAATCGGCATAACAGCTGAATTTAACGTTCGCGTGTGTCGTGCTGCCGCTGCCGGTGACCAGCGTGCCAAATGCGGAGGTTACCCCCTGGGTTATCCAGCAATTTGAGGCGTGCGCGGGGCGGCACAGAAAACCCGCGCAAAGGAGAAGGACTAAGGCGAGGGGGATTTTTAATGACACAGCAAGGTTCCCAGATTGATTGTTGTTTTGCCCTCAGCCGCGGGGAGGGTGACTTCACAGCGCCCTGATGGGGTTTGGATTTGCAGTGCGCCAGGCATCGGTGGGCTTTCCAGCCAGATAAAGCCGTCGCGCCCGACGATGGATTGGTGATCGCCAAAGGTGACGAGGCTGCCGACGGGCAGTGGCCTGTGCTGTTGATCCATAACCTGGGCACTGACCAGAGATGAGCGATGAACCTGAAAATCGACTTTTACGGCTTCACTCTGCCCGGGCGTTGCCCGCATTTCCGTCAGCGGCGTGACGACTTCAGGCGGCAAATCCAGCGGGTCGAGCGAAATTTTACTCTTTTGATAACGGGGCAAATCCGTCAGCAGTAAGAAGCCGTTGTCATCCGTTTTGCCTGCCGGACGGTTTTCGACCGCAATGGGGACACCGCTGATGCCATCGGTGGTGATGAGCGCAATTCCCTGGCGGTTGTAGCGTAAGGCGTAGGGGTGTGAGTCCAGCAATATGAAGGAACCTTCTCCGCTGAGGTAGCGATTATTGCTTTGATTATCACGGTCCATACCCATATGCCACTCGCCGTATTGGCTCAGATAGCCAAGGTCAGCGTGCTGCTGTCGGGTACTGGCGTTATTCTGGCTGACCTGCCATGACCAGCCACCTGACTGATAATCCGGCTGATGGCGATAGTCCGCGCGCGTTGATTGATTGCTCATCTGCAGTGAAACCGTGTCTTTACGGCCAAGCGGAACCGACAGCATCAGTTGAATCGTTTTGTCGCCAGAGCTCAGCGCATGCGTAAAAGCGAACGTAGTGGAGACGCGGTTGTTAAAGGATTTTGACCAACTGGCATTCAGGTAACGTGCGCTATCCTGTCGCACCCATCCTGCTCCTAGCGTTCCCCAACCTGACAGCGTCTGGCTGAGCCAAATGTTGTCAGTGCGCCTCACCGGGAGGCTACCGGAAAGACGCGCAATATCCGTCCATTGCTCGCTGCTGCGGCTGGTGCTGGCGGCAAGCCCTAGCCCTTGTCCGTTCCACTGGTAGCCGAACCCCCACTTTACGCCTTCTCCCTGCGGGCTTTGGCTGCCCGCAAGATGACTGCTGACAATGCCCGCGAGTGGAGAGAGCAGCCAGTCTCCCGACGCGCCCAGATTATGTACGTCGTGGTGTTGTTCGGTGTGGGCGCTGAGGGTCAGACTGTTGTTGAAGCCGTAGCGCCAGCCCGCATCCAGCATGGGTGAGGCGGCATAGTCGTTTGAACGCTCGGCATAGCGTTGACGCAGCCAACCGATATCCAGCGAACTGCTGCTGATACCCTGTGCCAGCATATTTGGCGCACCATATAAATCGAGCGTAACTTCCCGGCGCTGACCGTTTATATCGGTGATCACCACCTGAGCCTGACCGCTACCTGAGAAGGTAGGGAGCGTATTGAGTATGTAATTCCCAGGCGTCACCTGCTGATGGCTTTGTTGCAGCCCATCAATATACAAATCGACCGTAGACGGTAGCGCGACGCTATCGCTGAACGCCGTGCGTGGCGCGGTATTCAGTTGCGGATCGAGTTGAAAATTTCGTGCCAGATGCAGCCCGCCAAATCGCACCTGACGACTCCAGCTCACCCCTGTCGTCACGCTATCGCCAATGGCTATGCTGGCGAGCCAGGTGGGGAAATCATACTGCCAGGTTGTCATGAGCCGGGTATGCGTGGCCGCTTCTGCATTGTCTCTGCGTTGAAAACGGCTGTTTGTGCTGTTGCTGAGCTGACCCGGAAGCCAACCGGAGGTCTGGAGCTGGCTTTGTAAGCTGGTTTGCTTGAGCGTGGCGGTTTCACTGGAATAGAGCGAGTAATCCAGCGTGAGATTGCCCATCTCCTCGGCCTGAGGGAGCGCATCGCGGGCATGATTTGGCTGTGCGTCCAGGTGCTGGACATGGGTGAGTTCGCTTTCGGGAAGCGTCAGGGCTAGCTGTTGTTGTAGGCTATCGTAGTTGACCTGAATGTGCTTTGCCGTCGAAAGATTAATCCACGACGCGTTCGCTTTCGGCGCTGATATTCCCAGCCTGACGGCATCCTCAGCGCTCATCCACAACGCGCCGTTGTCTACGCGTATGGGCCATAGCCCGTCGTAAAGATAGTGGTTAACGGTAATGGAGAGATACAGAGTGGATTCAGCGGGCGGCTCAGCGTGGAGCGGCATTGCGATTAACCACAGCAGCAGGATGCACGCTGAGCTGACTGGCTTGAGTATGTTCATTCAGATAAGCGCGCAGAGAGGAGAGCGAATCGCGGTGGCTGCGTTTGAACGGCAGCGCAAACTGTTTTCCTGGAAGCACATACCCTGCCAGACCTGAGAGCGTATCGACGACCTGCCCGTTATCGGCAATGGCCTGGACGTTGCTCATACGGATATGGCTATTGCCCGTGTTCTGACACCACACGTCCTGGTTTTCCTGTTGGCAGGAGAGTTGCGCCGTTTCGTCTACTTTGGTGGGTTCCTGTGGAGCGATAAAGAGCGGTATGGAGTAACGCAAAAGGAAATGGACGCCGTTTTGACTGAGGGCGTTGAGGTGGTCGCGGGGAAGCTCATCAACCAGCAGGCGAAAGCTCTGCTCTTGAGGATGGGCAACGGGATTGAGAACCACAATGCGTACCAACTGGCGCTGCCCAGGCGCTAACGACGTCACCGCTGGGCTACTGACGATTTCATTGGTCAGCGTCAGGACATCTTTTCCTGAGGACTGCGTCCAGTCGTAGACACGAATTTGCGCATGAATAGCCTGGTCCCCGGTATTGGTGAGATACAGCGCGCCGGCGCGTTGGGAGGCAGTAAGATTCAGCATCACCGGCGCTACCTGTAGGGTGGCGCAGTGCGCGTAGTGGGTGAACAAGGAAAGAATGGCTAGCCAGAATAGGGCAAAAAGAGAGAAACGGCGCATGTTTAATACACCAGATTCAGGGTGACATCATCGCTGTACAACCCGGCTTTGGCGTTGGTCAGTGCGCCCGCCTCAATAACGCCGACAATGGTTTCGGATTGTGTTTGCCCAGTGCCGGTGCCTTCAATTCCTCCGCTGGCGTTCACCGGCGTTTTTTTACCTTCGTCAGCATACAGTTTATAGGCGATGTTTTGTGCCCCAACGCTGCTGTCTTCAGGTTTCAGCCAGAAGGTACCGTCGCTTTCGCTATCGCTGCTTGCCGCTGAAAGGGTAAACGGCGTGCCGTTGGTGCACAGCACGCTAAGCTGGGTGGAGGTATTGATTTCACTGGATTCGTCAGAACCGTGACTGGCGAAATTCAGATCGTTGGTCTGCAGCGTACAGGACTTCAATACTTCCAGCGAAACATGCATGGTTGCGGTAGCAGGGCTGTCTGCCAGAGCGGCGTGCGGAATAATGCAAAACAAGCTGAAAATGACGATAGGCATCTTTTTCATAGATAAGCTCCAATAGATAAATTGATGCAGTCATGGAATAAGCATATTTCTGAGTGGTATTCGCGCAGATACTAAAATCAGCCCCTACAGAAGGATACTTTTATCCGTCAAATCTCAGCCTATTCCGAATAATGTAATTAAAATGTTCATTGCGCGTTTCCGGTTTATTTCCGTCGAGAAACGCCGTGGTAATCTTTACTTCTCATTGCTTATGATTTCTTTAAGTCATTACTGATGCAGTGAACTGTTATTCATTATGCGAATTTTTCGATGTAATTCAGCCAGCGAATTACAGTGAAATTTCGTCATTGCATTGCGGCGATGGGTATAAATTGTCTTCGGTGATTTATGCAGCATATTGGCAATGTCTGAGGGTGAATATCCCATGATTATCAACAAGCAAACGTGGATTTCAGCGTGCGTTAGCGGTGCTTCTCTGCGTAGCGTTCGGCGAAACTCCGGTTTTTTAAGCTGCTGGCTCATCATTTTTAGCGAGAGCTTGTCGCTGAAGACACAGGCCCGTTCCGGCGGTAGACATTGTTGAACTTCCTCTACCCGATTGTGCTCGGTCACGATCAGCCATTTTGATTCGCTATTATCGTTGAGGATCTTCTCGCGTAATTTAAATACGCTGTCATCGTTCTCCAGATTAAACCATTGGGGCGTTGGGGCAGGGTTAATCATAAAAGGCAGGGCATGCTTTAAACCAAGCCAGAGAAAATAGTTGTTGCTCAAGATAACCAGTTGATACGGTGGGTACATCATGACGATTTATTCCATAAAAATCCCTGGCCATAATTAGCGTGTGAATCTCGGGCTAATTGATAGTCGGCAAGGGTTTCAATTCCCTCGACAAGGACTTCATCGGCTATGTTTTTGCATAACCGGGCAAGTTTGAGAAACGGCTCTTTGCATTCGCGACTCGTCCAGAACGCATGTTTATCGATTTTGGCCCCAGAGAAGCGATAATCCTGTTCGACCAGGCAGGGCAGAATGTCGTCATGAACATCATCAGCCCAGACCGCGATACCCATCTCCCGCAGTGCGGCAATACGCATGCGGAGCTGCTGGCTTTCAGCTGGTGAAAGCTGGGGCAGTTGCTCCAGGTCAGTCAGCTCAATTGCAATCTTCTCGAGCGTGCTGCGCTGTTCGCTGAGGCGCTGTAAAAAATCGGGTGTAAGTAGAACATCGGCGTTGGCGTTCAGGTAGTACTTGCCAGAAGCAGGAGTGCTGAGCACGTGCTTCAGTTGGGCAAAGAAAAGCGTGATCCTGGCTTCCAGCGCCATTGTGCTGAAAAAATGCTCAAGGTTAATTTGCGACGGTGCGGTGGAAAGGACTTCCCAGGCGACGATATTTTCATCATCTAAGAAGCGAATGGATTCGAATTTATACCCTGTGAGCATGATTACGCAGCAATGTTTACCAATAATTTGTGTGTTGGTAAATGCTAGACAATCTTATTTTGTTGGTATATTTATAAATATAAATTGAATTTATATGGTTATTTGAACTGGTTTATAAATGATATAAAGATTTATATGCTTTCATAAGGGGCGGTATGCCCCCTATGAAAGTGCACTGATTTTACCCTTCGGCGTTAATCACCTTAATCTCGACCATGCCAATCCCCAACTGACGTGGTGAATGGCCGAGGATATTCCCCTCATTGGTTGACTGCGGGTCGGGCGGCACAATCACCAGCGTGTTGGCGTCAGCAGGGTTATCAAAGTGCAGGGTGGTGGTGGTGACGTCGTGGCCCAGCGTCAGCGTTTGCTCGCTGTTACCGACGCGGACCGGGATAGGCTTATCGGCATTTGGACCGAAAGCTTTGGCGGTAATAACCAGGTCGAAACGCTTCGGCAGCGGGTGCTGGTATTCAATCTTCACTTCCTGGCCAAGCTGGGCGTTAGACCAGCGCCCCCATGATTCAGGGCGAGAAATCCCGCTGAAGGTTTTCACCTCTTCCGGTGCGCCCGCGACGTTGAAGATAAAGCTGTCTGCTTTATAGCGAATATCGTTATCGACGGTTTTGAGCGAGTCGACGTTACCTTTGTAGCGCACCATGTCGATCACAGTGTCTTTAAACTCGGTTTTGCCTTTCCACTGCGTTTTATCAACGTGCTGCACTTTCTGCTCGCCGCCAAGCTGACCCTGAGATACGCACCAGTCGGTAGATAGCGACAGGTTTTGCGACCACAGTTGGCCCATTTTGTAGCAACGGTCGACCCAGACGAAGTTATCGCGCGGGGCGAAATCTGCCAACTGATAGCGCAGCGGTGCGGAATACTCACTTTCCGGCAACGGCTCAACGCGGTTATCCGAAACGCGTAGCAGCAGCGGCAGACGGAAATGGCTGCCGGAGAAAGCAATCATGTTTTTCTGGGAATCGATAGAGAAATTTTTGATCTCTTTCGGGAAGTTCCACAGGCGAATAACGTCCGGCTTCCAGGCCAGTACCTTTTCTTTCATATTGAGGAATACTTCCGAGAGCGACTGCCCAGAAAGGCTGCTGCGGCCAAGGCCGATAAAGTTATCGCCGCCGAGCAGATCCAGCACCGTCGCACCGTTATCCATGGTATTGCGCTTCATTGCCAGCACGTCCTGCTCGTCCGGCTGGTCGCCGCGAATTACAAAGAACAGGTTGCTACGGTCCTGCTTGTTGAGGTAATCCCAGGCGGTATTTTTCATCGCCAGATGGTCAGAAGAGACGACGATAATGGTGTTCTTAAAATACGGCGACGCTTTGATCTTATTGATGAATTCCGCGATGTTTTCCTGGCTACAGGTCACTGCGCTGAACGACTGGTTAGTTTTGCCGCCAATCTCATATTTTTTACGGTTGCAGGTGCGCGAGATAAAGCCGTCCGGGTGGTGGGTATCCACGGTCAGGGTAAACAGCGAGAAGCGCTTGCCTTCACGGGAGAGCGATTCGAATTTTTTCCATGCTTCATCCAGCACGGTGTCATCGTAATAGCCCCAGTCGTTCTTATAGTTCGGGTCGGCGACGGTGGTTTTCAGCTCTTCTGCGCCATACAGATAGTCAAAGCCGTGCGACTTCAGGAACACATCTTTTCCGGCAAAGCGCAGGTTGGCACCCTGCACGAAGTAGTTTTCGTAGCCGGAGTTTTTCAGGATATCGCCAAGGCAGATATTCTGCGGGAAGAAGCTCGACAGCGAGGCGGAGGCGTTGCCTTCGAACGGTGCAAACAGCGGGATGCCACACTGTGAAGCGACCATACCGGCGATGGTGTAGTCGGTTCCGGGCAGCTGCATGGTGTGGCTAAAATCGAGGCTCGCATTTTTTAGCGCACCCAGCTCAGGCGTCAGGTTGGGGAAGGCTTCATCGTCGAAATAGGTTCGCTCCAGACTTTCGCCGTAGATATAAACCAGATTCAGCTTCGGCTTAGGAATCGTTTTCGATGGCTCTTTGTAGTAGGCCGAGAAGTCAGGGTCGCCGTCGCGGGATTGGGATTTCACCAGTTCGCTAATCTGGCGAAACGCCGGGCTGGCATCCACCGAGCCGACGGCCAGAACCAGCGCTATCAGGCTGTAGCCAAAATGGTGAGGATGATGTCGACGGCGGCGAAGCACCCAACCGAGCGCGCTGAAGACGGCGACAAGCCCAACCACAAGGCCAATACCCGGCAGGATATATTTCCCCACGCCAGCGCCGGTCAGGCTGTTTGTTAATGTGTAGAGAACGGCGTCATTAATCCCATCACCGGTGAAATAGTCACTGGCGTACAGGGTGATATTCAGGACCACAAACAGGCCCAGTACCGTTAAGGTAGCGGCAAACCACCATTTATTTCGTCCCGCTTTCCACGCATAGATTGCAATGGAAGCAAGAAAAAGTACGAGGGATAACAACTCTGACACTACACGTCCTCAACTGCGCCAGATGTGCTGGCTGAACAGAAATTAACTTCACAATGTAATTGTGCCGTCATCTGTCTGCAATTCTATCGTAGCGAAAGTGTGCTGTTATTCGGAATTGGTTTAGAAATGAGCGTTTTTTGTGCAGGTAATTTTGCGGCGAGCGGGCGCTCGCCGCAGAGATAATATTAAGAAATGAAGCTAACGCCTTGTTTCAGTACAAAATCACAGGCTTTTGCTTTCACTTTTTTGCCCAGTTCGGTGTTGCCCAGGCTATCAAGGTCCAGTTTCTGGCCATCTTTCGCGTTCAGCAGACCCTGAATACCGTCCATATAGCCGGTATCCTGTTTCTGTTCTGCCTGCGTGTTGAGGCCCAGTTTATCCAGTACCTGGTTTTTCACGTTGTCCACGTTGGTCACGGAAGCCAGTTTTTCTTTCGCGCAGTAGCCCATGATCCCGGCGGCATTGTTCATGCTGCTGGAGCTCAGAGACTGGCTACCGCCGTTAAGCAGGCTGGTGAGCGAAGAGAGAGACGTGCCGCCAGTCTGCGACGTGCTGCTACCGCCGGTAAGCTGGGTAGCCGCGCTGCTCAGATCATTTAACGATACGGCGCCCGCAGCGGTTGAAACAAACGCGCTGGCAATAATAACTCGGCAAAGCATCGATTTTACTGATTTCATGGGTGTACTCGTGTGTGCTATTAAAAGTTGGCGTGATGAGTATACGCCTATCATTCGCCGGATTTATCTTAATACTCTTTGCCAGTGACGCGGCTGCGATAACTGTCCCAGTTGAAAATGACCCACAGGCTGTTACCAAGACGCATGCGGTCCATCACACGCTCGCCCAGCATCTTATTCATTTCATCAAGGTTGCTATTCGTCAGCATGCCGGTCGGGCGTTTAGACGAAGAGCGTCGATCGACAATCTGATTGATGATCACTTTTTCATACCGCGATTCGGTTTGCATGCCGATCTCATCGATCACCAACAGATCGACATTGCTGAGATCGCTTAGCAGCTGCTCTTCGCTGGTTTCCCGATTGCCGAAGGTTTCTTTCATCGCCGACATAATGTCGGCAACGGTGATGATCAGTACCGATTTTCCACGCAGCAGCAGCTCATTACAGATGGCTGCGGCAAGATGGTTTTTTCCGGTTCCCGGTTTGCCAGAGAAGATAAAGCTCGCGATATTACCGTCGAACTCCTCCACGTACTGTCGCGCTTTTGCCAGCGCGTTCATCTGGCCTTCATTTTCAACACGGTAGTTATCAAATGAACAGTTCTGATGCAGCGGACGAATACCAGAGCGGTTAAAAGTGCGCTGCATTTTCATGGCGCGGTTCTCACGCGCCAGCGCTGCGGCGCGGATTTCGCCCTGCTCTTTTTGCCAGGCCAATAGTTCTTCGCCGGTTTTAAATGCCGGTTCGATATGCGCCGGCATCATTTTCTGCAGGCGCTTCATTAATTCACCAACGTCTTTCATGCTCAACCTCTGAAACCCGGTGGAATATGACTGTCAGGCTCGCTGACGGTGTTGATATCACGGCGCGTCTGGCCGTTATTATTGGCTCGGCCCATCTGTACGCTGCGCGCCAGCTTTTGCTGCCATTGTACATGATGGAACACTTTCCCTTCAGCCTGCCAGTAGGCGACGAAAGCGGCCAGCTCTTCCGGCGTAACGGGTTCGCTTAAAGCGATACCCCACAGCGCGGAAAGGCGCAGGAACTCGGCATCGGGCTGCCAGCCTGCGTACATCGCAAATTTCCCCATTGGAACCGCAATCGGGGTTGGCGTCGGCTCTTCAAAAAATTGTGCGTCCAGCGTCACGTCGCTACCCGGTCGGGATAGCTTTTCTTCCAGCGCCAGGAGTTGCGCCAGACGTTCCTGCGTAATGGCATAGAACGCAGGCTGATTATTGGCAAACACGGCGAGCGCGCCGCCCTGAGTTTGCGCAAGAATCGCTGCAGGATCGGCGACGAAAGCGTCAATTCCGATCACGTTAGGCGTTAAAATACGAGAAGACATAACACAATCTCAATACTGAAAAAACAACGGGAAGGGGGCGGGATAACCGCCGTAATACTGCACATAGTAGCACAAGGTACGCGATGGGCGGCACTTCCCGTACCGCCGTTTTCCTTACACCCGCGGACGCTTGCGGTAGAGCCACAGCCCTGGAATGGATAGCCCGATGGAGAGCGCGCCGACGATGGATGATGCCTTAAGGAAGTTGCTCAGCAGCATGATCATCAGATCTTCGGAATAGCCAAAGTGGCTGATTTTTACAGCAGAAATCATCGCGGTATAGGCCGATATCCCCGGGAACATGGGGATGACGGCAGCGACGGTAAAGATTTTCGGATGCGCCAGATACCAGCGTGACCACTGAATGCCGATGCTGCCTACCAGCATCGCCGCCAGGAAGGTGGCCCATTCGATATTAAACCCGGCGGTCATCATGGCAAATCTCGAGGTATGGCCGATAGCCCCAAGTAGCGCACACCAGCGCAGAGCGCGCTGCGGGACGTTAAAGACCATCGCAAACCCGACGGCAGGAATGGCTGACAGCAACGCATCCTGCGCCAGCAAGTAAATAAAATGAATCACACCCATCCGCGAAGCCCCCATAAGGTCATGGCCATCACCACGCCAACGCAGGTGGCGAGCGTGAGTAAGCTCGCAATCGCCCAGCGGGCCAGACCGGTGTTGATGTGGCCTTTGAACATGTCGGCGACGGCGTTAATCAACGGAAAACCCGGCACCAGCAGCAGCACGCTCGCCGCCATGGCAACCGTTGAGGTCTGGTGGAATGCGGGGAGTTGCAGCATAAGCCCCGATACCGTGGTGGCCACAAAGGCGGTCAGGCCAAAGTTAATCTGGGGGTGCATCGAACGGTGCGTGAGTAGCTGGCGAATATACATGGCGATGGTGCTGGCGCAGAAGGTGATGAATGCGCCGTCCCAGCCGCCGTTGTTGAGCTTGCAGAAGCAGGCGCAGGAGAGGCCAACCATCAGTACAACCAGCCAGCGCGGGTAGCGCAGCGGCTTAATCTGCGCAAAGCGCTTGCCGACATCTTTATGGTCCAGCAATTTGTGCTCGGCCATGATAACGATGTGCTGCACTTCGGTTACCACGTGCATGTTGATGCCGCGGTCGCTATTTTTGCGCGTAGAGGTCAGACATAGCCCGTCTTTAATCGTCGTCAGCACGATGGCGTTCGACGAGATTGCGCTTTCGACGCTGTCCATACCAAGTGCGCGTCCCAGGCGCGTTGATAGCTCTTCGACCAGGGCGCTTTCCGCCCCATGCTGCAATAAAAAAAGACCGCATTGAATGCATAGCCGCGTAACGATGCGTTGTTCTGACTGATCTACTTCCATAATGGCCCTGGTATCGAGTACGCCTGTGTCATGACCTACTTTTACCCGAAGAGCGCGGAAGGGCTATCCGGTCAGGATCAAGTAATGTGCAAAAATTCAGCGGCACACCGCTTTTGTCTGAGAGTTGATATTGCCCACACTTTCGTAAAACTGTTCAAAAGTGCAATTTTTGAACGGATTCTGGCCTTCTTTTTCCGCACTGACTTATCAAAAATGCATTCTGAAACTTTATTGATACACAAAATAAACAAATAATTAACCAGAATGTGAGGTCTCCCATGAACACGCAAGTTGCCATTATCGGTGCTGGGCCTTCAGGGCTGCTGTTAGGTCAACTGTTACATAACGCCGGTATAAAAACCGTTATCCTGGAACGTCAGACGCCTGAATACGTATTGGGTCGCATTCGTGCCGGGATTCTGGAGAACGGTACCGTTGAGCTACTGCGTGAAGCGGGCGTTTCCCGCCGTATGGATACCGAAGGGTTGGTCCATCATGGCGTCGAGTTCCTGTTTGCGGGACAGCGTATTCCGGTACCGCTGAGTGAGCTGACCGGCGGCAAGAGCGTGATGGTTTATGGGCAGACGGAGGTCACGCGCGATTTGATGGAAGCGCGACAGGCCAGCGGAGCGCAGACGATTTATGGCGTTGAGCAGGTGGAATTACATGACCTTAAAAGTGATAAGCCATTTGTCACCTTTGTGAAAAACGGTGAGCTTTGCCGTCTGGATTGTGATTTTGTGGCGGGTTGCGATGGTTTCCACGGTGTTTCTCGTCAAAGCATCCCGCGAGACATCCTGCGTGAATACGAAAGCATCTGGCCGTTTGGCTGGTTGGGGTTGTTATCCGATACCCCACCGGTTAATCCTGAGCTGATTTATGCGCACCACGAACGCGGGTTTGTATTGTGTAGTCAGCGCTCACTAACTAGAAGCCGTTATTATCTGCAGGTGCCGCTAACCGAGAGCGTTGACCAATGGTCTGATGAACGTTTCTGGGAGGAGTTAAAGCGGCGCCTGCCGGAGGATCTGGGGAAAAAGTTAGTGACTGGTCACTCACTTGAGAAAAGCATTGCCCCGCTGCGCAGCTATGTTGTGGAGCCTATGCAGTATGGGCGAATGTTCCTCGTGGGCGACGCGGCGCATATCGTACCCCCAACCGGGGCAAAAGGGCTGAATCTTGCCGTTTCAGATGTCAATTACCTGTGGCGAATTTTGCGCCAGTACTATCAACATGGGCGTACCGATCTGCTCAGCTGCTACTCTCAACTGGCGTTGAACCGGGTATGGAAAGGCGAGCGCTTTAGCTGGTTTATGACGCATTTGCTGCACGATTTTCAGGATAAGAGTGCGTTTGATAGAAAAATGCAGGAAGCCGATCGTCAGTACTACCTGGGTTCGCGAGCCGGCCTGACGACCATTGCCGAAAATTATGTCGGTCTACCTTATGAGCGGGTGGAGTAAAGAATGAAACGAACGGGTGTCGATGCAAAGCTGCCGGATGCAGTGCCGGTTTTTAAGCTTTATGGTGAGCATATTGGCTGGCCGACACCTGATTTGTTGCATTGTGAGTCAATTCTTAAACGTAGCAGTCTTTATGAATGGCATATCCGCGTGCATCAGCATGCTGAGCTGGTGCAACTGCTTTATCTACATAAAGGACAGGCTGAAATTGAGATAGAGGGCGTTCGCCGAGTGGTTAATGAGTCTTCTATCCAGGTTATCCCCGCACTTTGTGTGCACGGTTTTCGTTTTTCGCCGGGAACACAAGGCTACGTACTTTCTCTGGCACTGCCGCTGTTAAACCGCCTGGAGGCACAGTTTGGTCGACAACTGGACATTCTGAGCCGACCTGACTGCGTTCCCGTTAAGCGCTCCAGCCATCATATTCGCTCCGTGTTCTCCACGCTTTTAGATGAATACATTCAGGACCATGATGCACGTGAGATGATGCTCTACTCGCTTTTAAGCGCTCTGCTGGTCTGGCTTAATCGGCAGGGAACGCTGGGCGTAATGGCAGAGGATAAAAGCGAGCGAAAGCGACAGGTGTTACGTCAGTTCAGTCGATTGATTGAGAGCCACTATCGGGAGCACTTATCGTTAGCTGAATATGCGCAAAAGCTGCGTATTTCCACGACGCATTTGAACTGCTTATGTCGCGAGTTTCATGGAGCCAGCGCATTGAGTGTTTTACACCAACGCCTATTGCTTGAAGCAAAACGAAGCCTGCAGTACACCAGCATGACAATCACTCAAGTATCTGATTATTTAGGCTTTACTGATGTTACTTATTTTTCTCGTTTCTTCCGCAAACGAGGTGGGATGACGCCTAAAGAATTTAAGACGAGAATGGTACAGCCGAAATAGGCATATACTCGTGATTATTTAATTTTTCTTATAGGCACGTTAATATTTTCTAAGTTACTTGTTTAGAATTGCAGGATTATACTCATATAGCTAATCATGTTAGTTAGCAAAATATCTCACATCAGTAATATCATGCAGCGGTATGATTCATCGGATCGTTACCATCAGCAGTATGCCGCTATTTACAGGAAATCGAAATGGATTCGTTCATTTCCTATGAATACATCTTTTGTTTTAAATTAAAATATATTCAGGAAATGAATCTTCGAAAGGATACGGAGGTTATATGTTGCCAGAGTACTGCAAGTTTGCGCTGATTATCAGCAAGATACCGGTTATGCAATCCGGGCTGAAAAGCATCATGCAAATGAATTTTCCTGATTACGAACTCAATTTTTGCCTATCACTAGAGCAGTTAACGCTGCTTCAGCTTCGTCGTACCGATGTTGTTATTGTTGATTTCTCCGGAGACATCGGCAATCCGCGTAGTCTCTATGAGCAATATTATACGCTGCTCTCACAATACCGTGATATTCATTGGATATTTATGATCAGCCGGCAACACTACGCGTTGGCCGTTGAGTTCTTAATGCGACCGGAAAGTACGCTGCTTTCTGATTCAGAGTCCGTTGAGCGCGTGATTAAAGCTATTCAGCAGGGCAGTGTGTATGCCGGTGGCGTGAGTGAGTCCCTGCTGATCCTAAGTCAGGACGATGCCGATATCGAAGACGATAGCAACCGATTAGCCATGCTAACGCTTTCTGAGCGAAAGGTTCTGCGTCTACTCGCAAAGGGATGGGGTATTAATCAGATCGCCACTTTGCTGAAAAAGAGTAATAAGACGGTGAGTGCGCAAAAGAATAGTGCGATGCGCCGCCTTTCTTTACGGAGTAACGCAGAAATGTATGCCTGGCTCAACAGCAATCAGGGTATGAAGGAACTCAACCTCTATTCAGCGTATGGGGAACAAATCGAATGGAAAAGCGCGCCGGGAAGCAGTGCATTGCTATCATAGAACCGTGCATTATGACAGCAGTCGGATTACGTCATCTATTAATGTCTTCTCATAGACAGCATATTATTTTCCATTTTTTTCGCACTATTACCGAATTTAAGCAGGCGGCAGAGCAAAACAGGTTTGATGCTGTGATGTGCTGTCTTTCTGGAACCCGTGAGCTTCGTATTGAAGGTTTGCAGGCCATGGGGGATATTGCTCAGAATTATCCGGCAATGAAGCGCTTGATTCTGGCTGATGATAATGAGGAGGCCTCGCTTATTCAGCTCCTGTCGCCAACCTATATGCACGGTATTTTGAGCAAGTCTGATACGTTGAGTGAACTGCAACAACGCATATTGGCAGTACTGATGGAAAAAGAAGAGTCCTCTGACGACATCGAGCTGCACTTTTCCATACGCAGAAATCATGTTCTTAGCCCAACCGAGAATTTGATTCTGCGTTACATGACCTATGGATACTCGTTGATGGACATTTCTCAGCAGCTGGGTCGGAATATCAAAACTATCCGCGCGCATAAATTTAATGCGATGAGTAAGCTGGGGGTGAATTCTGATATTGAGCTACTGAGCGCCGCCGATCTGTTGGTCTCTCTTCACGATATCAACACTGCCGTTACGCCATCGGCTTGCTAAAGACACACATCAACCCATGTTGCTGCGGTAAGGCTGGCCATTCTTTCCGGTGAGATACGTACCGCGCTATGAATGGCACCTGCGGCAGGGAGGACCTCGTCGTATTGTTGCAGGGAAACATCGCAGTAAACATCCAGCGGGTTTTCGAGACCAAATGGGCACACGCCACCGACGGGGTGACCCGTCAGGATAACCACCTCATCACTGCTCAACATGCGTGCTTTTGCGCCAAAGGTCTCTTTGAGTTTCTTGTTGTCCAGGCGGGCATCACCTTTAGCAACGACCAGAATCACACGATCTTTCACCTTCAGAGAAAGCGTTTTGGCAATTTGTCCTGGCTCAACGCGATGAGCAGCAGCGGCAAGCGCAACGGTCGCTGTACTTTGCTCAAGCTCGATGATGTTGATGTCGGGCGCATGCTCGGCAAAGAAATCTCTGACAGACTGCAGGCTCATGGTGCTCTCCTCAAAATTCGGCGAGTCACTCTGTCATAAAGCTACCTTGGTTGTAAATAAACGGACGAAGTTGTGCAAAAATTGTTTGTTTTTTGGATCTCCTTCACAATCAATGCAACCGGTTACTGTAACCGGTTGCTGTTCTTCATCAGGCGATTGATACTGCAGAGGTAACTTCCTTTGTATCTATAATAAGAGCCGTGTATGAACTGTATCTATACGAACATCATCATTGCTGGTCGCAGACCCGTAACTCCTGATGCTTCACAGTATGCCCAGTTGTATTTCGGCAAAATCGTTGTTGCTGTGCTTACGTCTAAAGCCTGTCAGGAGGGCTGCTATGTCTGCTAATCACGCTGCATTTAATCTGATATTTCACTTTGTAGAAAATTACGTTAGTCCGGTTGCGGGACGCATTTCCTCTCAGCGCCACGTTATGGCGATTCGTGATGGCTTTATTTCTGCGATGCCATTCATGATTGTAGGATCATTTTTGCTGGTTTTCGCCTATCCGCCGTTTTCTCCCGACACCACCTGGGGCTTTGCCCGGGCGTGGTTAGATCTTGCTAAAGAGTTTGAAGGCCGTATTTTGACGCCGTTCGACATGACGATGGGCATTATGTCTATCTATATCTGTGCGGCTATCTCCTATAACCTCGGCAAACACTACGAAAAGAGCAACCAGCTCGATCCGTTCATGTGTTCAATGCTGTCTATCATGGCATTCCTGTTGGTTGCGGCACCAAAAACTAGCGGCCATCTGCCGGTCGACAGCCTGGGCGGAACGGGGATCTTTACTGCGATCCTGGTTGCTGTCTACTGCGTGGAGATGATGCGTTTTCTGAAAGTTCGCAACATCGGGATCCGTCTGCCGGATCAGGTGCCGCCGATGATCAAAAACTCTTTCGATCTCTTGATTCCGGTACTGGTCGTGGTACTGACGCTGTATCCGCTGAGCCTGTTTATCCAGAGCCAGTTCGATATGCTGATTCCACAGGCCATCATGTCCGTATTCAAACCACTGGTTTCTGCCGCGGACTCCTTACCGGCCATTCTGCTGGCTGTACTGATTGGTCACCTGCTGTGGTTTGCAGGGATCCACGGGGCGGCAATTGTCTCTGGTATGCTGCAAATGTTCTGGCTGACCAACCTTGGTCTGAACCAGACTGCGCTGGCACAGGGAGCTCCGCTGCCGCACATCTTCATGGAAGCATTCTGGACCTTCTTTATCGTGGTCGGGGGCTCCGGTGCAACGATGGGGCTGGTGTTCTGCTATCTGCGTAGCCGTTCAGCACACCTGCGTTCAATTGGCCGTCTGAGCGTGGTGCCAAGCCTGTTTAACATTAACGAACCGGTTATTTTTGGTACCCCAATCGTGATGAACCCGGTGTTCTTTATTCCGTTCCTGCTGGCGCCGATGGTCAACGCCATTCTGGCCTGGGCGGCGATGAAGCTGGATCTGATTGGTCGTGTGATTTCCGTTGTACCGTGGACTGCTCCTGCACCGATTGGTGGTGCATGGGCATTAGGCTGGGACTTCCGTGCAGCGATTCTGGTTGTGCTGTTGGCCTGCGTTTCCGCGGTTATCTACTATCCGTTCTTCAAAGTGTATGAAAAACAGTTGTTAGAACAGGAGAATGAAGAAGCACAGCGTGCGGCTGAAGAGAGCGAGCAGGCTGCTTAAGACAGTAAATAAATAACGGGGCGAAAGCCCCGTTATTTATTTCAGCGTGCAGTCACCGCACTGTTGAACGTCCGGGAGGCGGTAACGCTGACAGCAGGTACGACGTACCAGAAGCCCGTCACGTAATACGACGGTGCGCCATAAAGGGTTGTCCTGACCATCACCCAACGTTTTGGCGAAGAAGCAGCGTTGGCGTAGCTCGTTAACCTGCTCTTCGCCCAACAACGTTTTCATTTCACCGAGATACCAGTTAATCAGATACCCGGTATTGCTCCAGATGAGTTTGCCGTTGATGTCCCCCGTGGCTTCCAGCGCCTGGACCACCGGCATTAATGCCTGGGTTACCAGATCATCCATGCGGTCGATGGCGGGCTTCTGGCTGATGCGCAGGTCGGGTTCAACGTCAATCCAGAAGCAGGCTGCACGGCCCGTTTCGTGAAACTCAACGTGGAAGTTGTCAGCGCTAAGCGACAGGGCTGATTTTTCCGTCAGCAGTGCGAGCATTAAAGGGGGGACAAGCAGGCCGATATACCACTGCGCCCAGAGGGAAATCAGCGGTTTATTTTCTCGTGGCTGAGTGGGCTGATTGCGATAAATATGGTCGGAATACACCGCCAGCAACGAACTTAACTCCGTTGGCTTAGCCCATTCATTGAGCGTTTTGGCGCAATCAGGCGCCGTTTCATCCAGGCGGAACAGTTCCAGCAAATGCGGGCGCAGTTCAGTTATCTTGGCACGCACCGACTCAGCGAACGTGCTTTCCTTAGCAGGAAGCGGCGTGCGCCAGATAAGGTCATCAGCAATCGGTGCGGAGCGATAGGCCATAGATAAGCTAGTTATAAATCTAAATGATAATGATTAGCAATCCTAGCTATAGATAAAAGCCAGCGCAAGAAGTTTGTCTCTTGCGCTGGCTTTTTGTGAACTTAAACGGCGGGAGCCTGCTCGTAGGTTAGGATGTTGTTGCGGCCCATGTTCTTCGCCTCATACAGCGCTTTATCCGCTCTCTGCATGGCCAGTTCGATATTGCTATCTTCCAGTGGCGCGACCCCTATGCTGATGGTGACGTGTGTGGCGACGCTTGCGTTAAACATATGTGGAATACGGAGGTCGTACACCTGCTGACGAATGCGCTCAGCGGTTTGCATGGCGGTATCAACATCACAATGCGGTAGAACCACCATAAACTCTTCGCCACCAAAGCGCGTCACAATATCGCGTGAGCGAACGGCATTACGAATAGCCGCTGAAACGCGCATCAGAGCCTGGTCACCCATCATATGGCCGTAGTGATCGTTATAGGCCTTGAAATGGTCGATATCCAGCAGCAGGACGGAGTGCCGAGCCTCCCCTATAGACATCAGCGAGTCCAGGCGGAACTGAAACCCACGACGGTTATAGAGCCCAGTAAGCGGGTCGAGCATGCTCAGACCATTCAGGGTCTCCCGCTCTTCCAGCAGTTTATACATCAATCCTTGAGCAAACTTATCGTTTCGTCGCTGAATGACGTGCTGAATAGCAATACCTATTAATGGTAGCGCCATACAGTAGGCCATCCTCCACCACTCATTTGTTGGACTTGTTATCAGGCAAACAATAAATGTTGGCAACGAATGTAGAGAGAAGGCAACGATATTATTTGAAAACGCAATTGTTCCGACAAATATCACGCTAAATAGCGCAATCATTTGAAAATTGTCATTTGGTAAAGCGAGTACCAAAGTTTTACTTAAAATATGCCAGCCCCACAGGCAGCCGAATACAGCCGAAATTATTGGTAGATTCGGCCGGATACTGGCATATCGCCAGTTCCACACTAGCAGCACGCAGCTGCCCACCGCTATCAGCATTGCGGGTAGAGGAAAAATATTAACGTCATAAATCGGGCTGAAGACAGAGAGCGTCGACGAGACCAGATTCAAAAACAAAAATAGCCGGAACGTTAGCTGATATTTTTGCGCACGCAGGGTGCGCCAGGATTGTACAGTCATTGTTGAATGTTGTAGTCAGCCTTTAATATATAAGTAAGTGCATCAAAAACAAGAATAAAGCATGAGTAAAAGCGCGCAAATTCTTTATATTAGACATGATATTTTTGTACACGTTATCACCATACAATATACATGTCATTAATGATTATGAAACCTTAGCTTATAAGCAGACAAATAACAAAAAATGTCATATGATATTGGTAATCATTATCATTTAGATGGGCGCAATCATGTGGCAAAGAACGCTAGGCAGTGGCTGGGGAGGACTGATTTCTGGGGGAGCTATCGCCATTCTCAGTACGATGGGGCTATCCGTCGATGTATGGCGTGGGATGATCGTGTGTGGGCTGCTGCTGAGCGGAGCGATGATCTGGCATCGTCGTTTGCGACATTTTGTACTACTGCCATCATGCATTGCATTTGTTAGCGGTCTTGTATTGATTACGATGAATTTAAAGCTAATGGGATGAATGCAGGAAAGGGAAAATCAGAGAGGGAACGAGGAGTCTGGTGCGAGGGGGGGGACTCGAACCCCCACATCCTAAGGACACTAACACCTGAAGCTAGCGCGTCTACCAATTCCGCCACCTTCGCACAGATTATCTCGTTTCTTTTGTTATATCGCTTCGTTGGTGCGAGGGGGGGGACTCGAACCCCCACATCCTAAGGACACTAACACCTGAAGCTAGCGCGTCTACCAATTCCGCCACCTTCGCACACTGCGAACGATATAACGTGGTTTATGGTGCGAGGGGGGGGACTCGAACCCCCACATCCAAAGGACACTAACACCTGAAGCTAGCGCGTCTACCAATTCCGCCACCTTCGCATACCATTGACTCTTTATGAAAGAATCATTACCACGGGGGCGAATTCTAGAGATTTTACGCTGG
Source organism: uncultured Kluyvera sp. (assembly GCF_902485085.1). Lineage (NCBI taxonomy): Bacteria > Pseudomonadati > Pseudomonadota > Gammaproteobacteria > Enterobacterales > Enterobacteriaceae > Kluyvera > uncultured Kluyvera sp. Next base: position 63,114 of record NZ_CABTJS010000091.1, on the reverse strand, counting down.
GCGTCAACAGTTAATTATCGAACTCGGCGCGATTGCCGAAAAAAAAGGCGTTTCTTCGGTTATGGGGAGTTTATGTAGGCCGGATAAGCGATAGCGCCACCCGGCGCTGCTCGGTGTCACGCCGGATGGCGGCGTAAACGCCTTATCCGGCCTACATGAGTTAGGCTTTTTTAGCCTGACGAGTCAAAACGGTACGGTACACTTTAAAACGGCCAGTCTGGGCAATCACTTCGTGGAAACCAAACATTTCGTCCAGCACAGCCGGATACGGCAGGAAGGCGTTCGCAACAATACGCAGCTCACCGCCGCTGTTCAGGTGACGAACGGCGCCGCGGATCAGCGTTTGCGCGGCATCCAGGCTGGTTTGCATCCCATCATGGAACGGCGGGTTGGAGATAATCATGTCGAAGCGACCGTTAATCTCAGAGAAGACGTTACTGGCGATGACTTCGCCTTCAAAGCCGTTTGCCGCGAGCGTTGCACGGCTGGCTTCAACGGCTGAAGCGCCCACGTCACACAGCGTCAGGCGTACTTTTGGTGAATGGCTGGCAAGGGTTGCCGCCAGTACACCAGCGCCACAGCCAACGTCCAGCACTTTGCCTTTGGTATGTGGGGTGAGGGTAGAAAGCAGCAACTGGCTCCCCACATCAAGACCGTCGCGGCTGAATACGCCAGGCAGGGTTTTGATGGTCAGGTTATCCAGCTGGTATTCGTCCCAGAAGCTTTCGGCATCGAAGGATGGCTGTTTTTCCAGGCGACCGTGATACAGGCCGCAGCGACGCGCGCTGTCGACTTTATTCAGCGGTGCGTATTCGGCCAGTATCTGCTCGGCGCTACGCACGCCGCTGCGGTTTTCGCCGACAACGAAAATATCGGTACCGACCGGCATCAGAGACAGAATGTTCATCAGCTGGAACTGCGCTTCCGGCTTATTTTTCGGCCAGTAGTAAATCAGGGTGTCGCAATCCGCAACGTCCTCAGCTTGAGCGACCAGGCTAAAACGTACGTTGTTGCCCATCTGGCGGCTCAGTACCTGCCAGTGGTGAAACTGTTGGGTATGTGCACGGCTTGCCGCGGTATCCAGACGTGCGGGCAGGTCATCCTGCAGATCGCCGGCAAAGAAAATACGGCTCTGTTCGAAATCATCACTGTGGCGCAGCAAGACTTCACTTGCCGGGGTAAAAGCAGACATGAATTAATCCTCAATAAACTTAGGCGGGGATTATAGTGTGTAATTGGCGCAGTTTCGATGAATTTGCTATATTTGCGCCCTTGATAGACAGGAGCGTTTCACATGACATCCCGGCGAGACTGGCAATTACAACAGTTGGGTATCACCCAATGGGCATTACGTCGCCCTGGGGCACTGCAGGGTGAAATTGCGATTACGCTTCCGCCGCATGTAAAACTGGTGATGGTGGCCGAGACGTTACCTCCGCTCACCGAGCCGCTGATTAGCGATATTCTCCGCGCGCTGTGTCTGACGCCGGATCAGGTTTTACCGCTGACGCCGGACCGTGTCGCGATGCTGCCTCAGGACAGTCGCTGTCACTGTTGGCGCCTTGGGAACGACACGCCTGTCACGCTAGAAGGCGCGGTGATTTCGACACCGCCATTTAATGAACTGCAAGCCAGCGCGCCAGCGCGTGCTGCACTTTGGCAACAAATTTGCACCCATGAACACGATTTCTACCCTCAGCACGACTGATTTACCCCGCGCCTTTCAAATTGAAACGCGCGCGCATGCCTTTCCCTGGAGTGAAAAAACCTTCGCCAGCAATCAGGGGGAGCGCTATCTGAACCTCCAGATGTCAGTCGACGGTGAGATGGCCGCGTTCGCCATTACTCAGGTGGTGCTGGATGAAGCGACGTTGTTCAATATTGCCGTAGATCCCGCGTATCAGCGTCGCGGTCTGGGGCGTGAGCTGCTGGAACATCTTATTGATGCCCTGGAAGCGGCTGGCGTGGTGACGCTGTGGCTGGAAGTTCGCGCTTCGAATCACGCGGCCATCGCGCTGTATGAAAGCTTAGGCTTCAATGAAGCGACCATTCGTCGCAACTATTACCCCACGGCGGAAGGCCGTGAGGATGCCATCATTATGGCGCTGCCCATTAGTATGTAAGACAAGGTGAAAAGATGAAGAAGTGGGACTGGATTTTCTTCGATGCCGACGAAACGCTGTTTACGTTTGACTCGTTTAGCGGCTTACAGCGGATGTTTCTCGACTACAGCGTGACCTTTACCGCGGAAGATTTCCAGGACTACCAGGCGGTCAACAAGCCGCTGTGGGTCGATTATCAGAATGGCGCGATTACCTCGCTTCAGCTTCAGCATCAGCGTTTTACCAGCTGGGCGGAGCGTCTGAACGTTCATCCCGGCGACCTGAACGATGCCTTTATGAACGCGATGGCTGAAATTTGCGCCCCGCTGCCGGGTGCGGTTTCGCTGCTGAACGCCCTGAAAGGCAAGGTGAAGATGGGCATCATCACCAACGGCTTTACGTCACTTCAGCAAATTCGTCTGGAGCGTACCGGGCTTCGCGAACACTTTGATCTGCTGATTATTTCTGAAGAAGTGGGCGTGGCAAAACCGGATCGTCGGATCTTTGACTATGCCCTGGAACAAGCCGGTAATCCGGACCGTTCCCGCGTGCTGATGGTCGGCGATACCGCCGAGTCCGATATTCGCGGTGGGATGAACGCCGAGTGGGCAACCTGCTGGCTGAACGCGCACCAGCGTCCGCTGCCGGAAGGCATTACGCCTGACTGGACGGTGACCTCATTGCATGAACTGGAGTTACTCCTGTGTAAACAGTGATTGCCAGCCCCCCTTTGATGGGTAAAATAGCCGCAATTTTTTCGTATTCAACATGCGCGGTGCGAAGCCGTGCTTACTCAAGAAGATTGAATTATGACGTTGTCTCCTTATTTGCAAGAGGTGGCCAAGCGCCGCACTTTTGCCATTATTTCCCACCCGGATGCCGGTAAAACGACAATCACCGAAAAGGTGCTGTTATTCGGACAGGCTATTCAGACTGCCGGTACGGTAAAAGGCCGTGGCTCCAGCCAGCATGCAAAATCTGACTGGATGGAAATGGAAAAGCAGCGTGGTATCTCCATTACCACCTCCGTGATGCAGTTCCCGTATCACGACTGCCTGGTGAACCTGCTGGACACCCCGGGGCACGAAGACTTCTCCGAAGATACCTACCGTACCCTGACGGCGGTGGACTGCTGTCTGATGGTTATCGATGCCGCAAAAGGCGTCGAAGACAGGACTCGTAAGCTGATGGAAGTTACCCGTCTGCGCGATACGCCGATCCTGACCTTCATGAACAAACTCGACCGTGATATCCGCGATCCGATGGAAGTGCTGGATGAAGTTGAGCGCGAGCTGAAAATCGGCTGTGCGCCGATCACCTGGCCAATTGGCTGCGGCAAGCTGTTCAAGGGCGTTTATCACCTCTATAAAGACGAAACCTACCTGTATCAAACCGGTAAAGGCCACACCATTCAGGAAGTGCGTATTGTGAAAGGCCTGAACAGCCCGGAACTGGATGCCGCCGTTGGTGAAGAGCTGGCGCAGCAGCTGCGTGACGAGCTGGAGCTGGTGCAGGGCGCTTCTAACGAGTTTGATAAAGAGCTGTTCCTGGCCGGTGAAATCACCCCGGTCTTCTTCGGTACCGCGCTGGGTAACTTCGGCGTTGACCATATGCTCGACGGTCTGGTGGAGTGGGCGCCTGCGCCGATGCCGCGTAAAACCGACACCCGTCTGGTGGAAGCGCAGGACGAGAAGTTCACCGGTTTTGTCTTTAAAATTCAGGCCAACATGGACCCGAAACACCGTGACCGCGTAGCGTTCATGCGCGTTGTGTCCGGAAAATATGAAAAGGGCATGAAACTGCGTCAGGTACGTATCGGTAAAGACGTGGTGATTTCCGACGCGCTGACCTTTATGGCAGGTGACCGTTCGCACGTTGAAGAAGCCTACCCGGGCGACATCATCGGCTTGCACAACCACGGCACCATCCAGATTGGTGACACCTTTACCCAGGGTGAAATGATGAAGTTCACCGGTATCCCGAACTTCGCACCAGAACTGTTCCGTCGTATTCGCCTGAAAGATCCGCTCAAGCAGAAACAGCTGCTGAAAGGCCTGGTTCAGCTTTCCGAAGAGGGTGCGGTGCAGGTATTCCGTCCTATCTCTAACAACGATCTGATCGTTGGTGCGGTGGGCGTGCTGCAGTTTGACGTGGTGGTTGCGCGTCTGAAAAGCGAATACAACGTGGAAGCTATCTACGAATCGGTTAACGTCGCGACGGCCCGCTGGGTTGAGAGCAAAGACGTGAAGAAATTCGAAGAATTCAAACGTAAAAACGAAGTTCAGCTGGCGCTGGATGGCGGCGATAACCTGACCTATATCGCCCCAACCATGGTGAACCTGAACCTGACTCAGGAACGTTATCCTGAAGTTGAGTTCCGCAAAACTCGCGAGCACTAAAATCCCCTGCAGGGTGCGGCATCCGCTGCACCCTGACACTTTTCCTTCCTAATTAGCCGCTTACGGAAAGTTCTTAATTCCTTCTCTTTTTGCGCTAACTGTCTGTTTTTTGCTCAGCGAAGCGGGCGGTTTCAAAATTGTGATCTATATTTAACAAAGCGATGACATCTACGTTGGCTTTAAATGCTGATAACTCGTCTTGGTTAAGCGCTTAAAGCTAACGTTTATTTCTATCGCAATATTAATAACTGGCTCAGAGCGCGATCTCGCGGTGTTTGATGGCCCTGGTGGATTCAGGGAAGCCGTGAGAAGTATGCGAGCAGGGAGTTTTTACCCTATTCAGCAATGCAACCTGCGTGTTGCTAGTGCTCGGATGATGAGCAATACATACAGGAATATATTGATGACGATGAAAAAACTGACAATCGCTAAAACGCTGCTTGCCGTGATGCTGACCTCCGCTGTTGCCACCGGTGCTGCCTATGCCGAAACCTCGACCATGGATAAGGCTCAGGCGAGTGCGGAAAGCGCAGGGAATAAAGTGGGTAGCTTTATGGATGACAGCACCATCACCGCGAAGGTAAAAGCCGCGCTGGTGGATAACGAGAGCATCAAGAGTACCGATATCTCGGTGAAAACAGACAAAAAAGTCGTGACCTTGAGCGGCTTTGTCCAGAGCCAGGCTCAGGCCGAAGCGGCCGTTGCGGCGGCGAAAGCGGTTGAGGGCGTCGCCTCTGTCAGCGATAAGCTCCACGTTCGCGACAGTAAAGAAAGTTCGTTGAAAGGGTATGCCGGTGATACCGCAACGACTAGCGAAGTGAAAGCCAAACTGCTGGCCGATAACATCGTTCCTTCACGTAACGTGAAAGTTGAGACGACAGATGGCGTGGTACAGCTTTCAGGTACCGTGAAATCTCAGGCGCAGAGCGATCGTGCTGAAAGCATTGCCAAAGCCGTTGAAGGCGTGAAAAGCGTCAAAAATGATCTGAAAACGCAGTAATAAGTGGTGATTTTGTCTGCTGACATTTGGCAGCAGACAAAATGTGCACCACACTAAAAATAGTGCATATGAGTGGCACGAGCCCTCATAGCAAGCGGTCGACATTAACTATGGTAAAGGAGAAGCTTATGTTTCGTTGGGGCATTATATTTCTGGTTATCGCGTTAATTGCCGCCGCATTAGGATTTGGTGGACTGGCAGGTACGGCTGCGTGGGCAGCAAAAATCGTGTTCGTTGTGGGGATTATCATCTTCCTGGTGAGTCTGTTTACCGGGCGTAAACGCCCCTAGAACGTTACGCGTCAACTAGCATGACATCAAAGCCAGTCCAGCGGACTGGCTTTATTAGTTTTAGCCGACCTGAAATTAGGCTACTTTGTAAGTCTGGTGAATAAAAAACAGGTAGGCAGAGGTGGGGCAGCGTATACCCGTCACGCTTGGCAATATTGCACCATTATCGCTGAGTCGTTTCAAACCCGGCCGTACGGCACTGGTTTGTGAAGGGGGAGGACAGCGGGGAATTTTCACCGCTGGAGTGCTTGATGAGTTTATGCGGGCACAGTTCAATCCCTTCGATCTCTATTATGGCACCTCTGCGGGCGCACAAAATCTTTCCGCCTATCTGTGTAACCAACCGGGGTACGGGCGCAAAGTCATCATGCGCTACACCACTCGGCGGGAGTTTTTCGACCCGGTACGTTTTGTCCGCGGCGGCAACCTTATCGATCTTGACTGGCTGGTCGGGTCGACCGCTGGGCAGATGCCGCTCGCCATGGAAACCGCCGAACGCCTGTTTGAGTCGGGAAAATCCTTTTATATCTGCGCCTGTCGAAGCGATGACTATACCCCCAGCTACTTTTCGCCCACCAGGCAGAACTGGCTCGATATTATTCGGGCGTCCAGCGCGATTCCTGGTTTCTATCGCCCCGGCGTTGCGCTGGATGGCGTCAGCTACCTTGATGGCGGCGTGAGCGATGCAATTCCGGTGCGCGAGGCGGCAAAACAGGGGGCCAAAACGCTGGTTGTGATTCGTACTGTTCCATCGCAAATGTATTACACACCGCAGTGGTTTAAACGTATGGAGCGCTGGCTGGGTGAAAGTAGCCTACAGCCGCTGGTGAACCTGGTGCAGCACCATGAAACGACCTACAGTGAAACCCAACAGTTTATTGAGAACCCGCCGGGTAAGCTGCGTATTATTGAAATCTACCCGCCGAAACCGTTGCTGAGTATGGCGCTAGGCAGCCGCATCCCGGCACTGCGTCAGGACTACAAAACAGGGCGTTTATGCGGACGTTACTTTCTGGCGACCATTGGTAAACTGTTAGCGGAGAAACCACCGCTAGTGCGCCACCTCAAACAAGGCCGTGCTATTCCTCCGGTTCCCGTGGTGGAGGATATGCCCGACGTTGCGATGAACGACGTGCCGCCAGTAAACGATACACTCTTTGATGATAAGGATCTGGCGTGAACGGCCGTTTTATTGATACCCATTGCCACTTCGATTTCCCTCCCTTTACCGGTGACGAAGAGGCGAGTATTCAGCGTGCGGCTGCCGTTGGCGTGAACAAGATAATTATTCCCGCTACCGAAGCCGACAACTTCCCTCGCGTGCTGGCGCTGGCCGAACGGTTTCCTCCGCTGTATGCCGCCGTTGGGCTGCATCCGATTGTGGTAGAACGGCACAGCGATGAGAGTCTGGCGCAGCTGGAAGCCGCTATCGCCCTGAAGCCAGCAAAATTGGTGGCGGTGGGGGAAATTGGTCTCGATCTCTACCGGGAGAACCCACAGTTTGAACGTCAGCAGTCCCTGCTGGACGAGCAGCTGCGCTTGGCGAAGCGTTACGATTTGCCGGTTATCCTGCATTCGCGGCGCACCCATGACAAGCTGGCGCTGCACCTGAAGCGACATAATCTGCCGCGAACCGGCGTGGTACACGGCTTTGCCGGTAGTTTCCAGCAGGCGGAACGCTTCGTCCAGTTAGGCTATAAAATCGGTGTGGGGGGAACTATCTCCTATCCTCGCGCCAGTAAAACCCGCGATGTGATGGCGCAACTGCCGCTGTCCTCGCTGGTTCTTGAAACCGATGCGCCGGATATGCCGCTCAATGGCTATCAGGGGCAGCCCAACCGCCCGGAGCGGGTTGCTGAGGTATTTACTCATCTCTGCTCGCTACGACATGAATCTCCTGAGGAAATTGTCACAGCGCTGCTGGAAAATACCCATGCACTCTTTGGATTGTCATGAAGTGACGTAGATCTCATTAATCATCATTCAGTCGTTACTGTTGCGTAAAACCTGTGACATTTAGCAAAAAAGATAATTACGGAACGTTATAATCGCCGCGATTGGTTTGCCGTAATTATTATATTTTTCAATACACAGGGAATCTGTATGCAAATCCTCATGGGACTCATCGGCATGGTGGTGTTGCTCGCCATTGCCTTACTTCTCTCCAGTAATCGTAAAGCGATTAACCTCCGAACCGTACTGGGTGCCTGGTTGTTACAGGTGGGCATCGGTGCATTAATCCTCTATGTTCCTGCCGGGCGCAAAGTCCTGCTGGCGATGTCCGAAGGCGTGGCCAACGTGATTGCCTACGGTAACGAAGGTATCGGCTTCCTGTTTGGCGGGCTGGTCTCTGACAAGATGTTTGAAGTCTTCGGCGGTGGCGGCTTCGTATTTGCGCTGCGGGTGCTGCCGGTTATCGTCTTCTTCTCCTCGCTGATTGCGGTGCTGTACTACATCGGCATCATGCAGTTTGTGATTCGTATTCTGGGCGGAGCGCTGCGTAAGGTGCTGAAAACCTCACGTACCGAATCACTTTCTGCCACGGCAAATATCTTTGTCGGCCAGACCGAAGCGCCGCTGGTGGTGCGTCCGTATATCGCTACCATGACCCGTTCTGAACTGTTTGCGGTAATGTGTGGCGGCCTGGCTTCGGTGGCGGGTTCTGTACTGGCGGGCTACGCGCAGATGGGCGTGCCGCTGGAGTACCTGATTGCGGCCTCGTTTATGGCGGCGCCGGGCGGCCTGCTGTTTGCCAAAATCATCATTCCGGAAACGGAAACTCCGCATGACTCACCAACGCTTGAGAAAGATGCGAAAAACCCGGATGCGCCTGCGAACGTGCTGGATGCCGCGGCATCAGGTGCAGCATCCGGTATGCAGCTAGCGCTGAACGTGGGGGCCATGCTGCTGGCGTTTATTGCGCTGATTGCGCTGCTGAACGGTATGCTTTCTGGTATCGGCGGCTGGTTTGATTATCCGGAACTGTCGCTGCAGTTGATTCTCGGCTGGATCTTCTCACCGCTGGCATGGGTGATAGGCGTGCCGTGGAGCGAAGCGACGGTGGCGGGTTCCTTTATCGGCCAGAAGCTGGTTATCAACGAATTCGTGGCCTATATGAACTTCGGTGAATACCTGAAGGCGGACGCTGAAGTGGCAGCGGCTGGTCTGCAGGTTATCTCCAGCCACACCAAAGCGATTATCTCCTTCGCCTTGTGCGGCTTTGCGAACCTCTCCTCAATTGCGATTCTGATTGGTGGCCTGGGCAGCATGGCGCCAAATCGTCGACAAGAAATCGCGCAGCTCGGCCTGAAAGCGGTTGCCGCCGGGACGCTCTCCAACCTGATGAGCGCCACCATCGCGGGCCTGTTCCTCGCCCTATAAGTACAGCGCCGGAGGGATAAGCCTCGTTATTCCTCTGGCCTGTAGCGCCTGGCTGACGGCCTCAACGTCCGTTGGCCCGGCGCTACCCCACAATTTTGCCTCACCGTAAACGCCGTGCGCGTGAAAGGCGTTCAGGCGAATGGGCACATCTCCGAGTTCGGTAATAAAGGCACTCAGCGACTCCGCCTCCTCCAGATAATCACTGTGCTCAGGGATGACCAGCAGCCGTAGCTCCGACAGCATGCCGTGCTGAGCCAGCCACTGAATGCTCTGCTTAATTCGCGCGTTGCCGCGCCCGGTCAGCGCCTGGTGGCGGTCGCTATCCCAGGATTTTAAATCGACCATCACCCCGTCGCACACGGGCTGTAGCTTCTCCCAACCGCTTATCGGTAGCTCACCGTTGCTGTCGACCAGACAGGTCAGGTGCGAAAGGGCAGGCGTGGATTTCAGCGCCTGGAAGAGGGCGATGACGAACGGTAACTGCGTGGTCGCTTCGCCACCGCTGACGGTTATTCCCTCAATAAACGGTGCGACCTGCGTGACCTGCTGAAGCACCTGCTCAACGTTCATGGTCTGCGCCATTGGCGTGGCCTGCTGCGGGCAGATATGCAGACAGGTATCGCACTGCTGGCACGCGTCCGCGCGCCAGATGACTTTCCCGCCATTCACGCTTAATGCCTGGTGCGGGCACTGCGCCACGCACTCACCGCAGTCGTTGCAGCGCCCTATCGTCCACGGGTTATGGCAGTTCTTGCAGCGCAGATTGCACCCTTGCAGGAACAGGGCCAGGCGGCTGCCGGGCCCATCGACGCAGGAGAACGGGATGATTTTACTGACTAAAGCGCATCTGCTGTTCATGACTCACGACACGAGGTTGACGTTCCAGGATACGCGTGTTGCGGGCCGCTTCTTCGCCCAGCCACGTGGTGTTGGTGCGGGAGCCTTCATCACGGTATTTTTGCAGGTCGGACAGGCGCACCATGTAGCCGGTGACGCGCACCAGATCGTTGCCGCTGACGTTGGCGCTGAATTCTCGCATTCCCACTTTGAACGCGCCGAGGCAGAGTTGCATTACCGCCTGCGGGTTACGTTTCACGGTTTCATCCAGGGTCAGAATATCGCTGATCCCCGCGGTGTAGTGGGCGTGATGCGGCGCGACGGCCAATAAATGACTAATCGGATCTGGCTCATCGCCATAAGGCAGACGAGCGCCCGGCGTGGTGCCAATATCTGAGCTGATACCTGACTGAGCGTGCAGCAGTGCGCGCTGCTGCCAGCCGTACTGTACTGGCGTACGGGCGACGAAGTTGGCAAGCTCGGCGCTAATGCGGTAGGCCAACTGATTGGCCTGCTCATCCTTGCCGTAGCGTCCGGCAATCCCCTCGCGTTCGCACAGCAGGTTAACCGCCTCGGCGAGCGAGTAGATACCAAACATGGGTACAAAACGATCCGGGTCGATCAACCCTTCGCTCACCAGGAAGCTATTCTCAAAGAAGTGCGACTGTTCGTAGAGGAAGCGACAGCGGGCATCGATGATATCGATTTGCAGCTGGCAGTAGCGCGGCAGCACGTTCGTGAAGAAGTCATCGACTGATTCACTGCGCTGTGCCACCTGCTGGAGGTTCAGGCGTACCAGCGTGCTGCCGCCGCCGGCAAGCGGCAGCGAGTTGTAACAGCTTACGATGCCATATTGACTGTTTGTGAATATTTTATCATTTACCGGTCCGTTGGCGATGTGTGGCTTACTGCACTCACAGATATTTTGTGCTACCTGTAACAGTAAATCATCCGGCGTAATTTCCGGGCCGTAGATAAAGGTCAGATTTGGCGCAACCTGCTTTAGCTCTGCATCCGCGCGTAAAATTGCGCGCGTGATAGGCGTATCGTGTGGGCCGATGTTCACGTGGGTGAAGGCATCTGGCAGCGTGCGGTCGAGATAGCGCCAGAAACGTTTTATTCGAATATCAATTTCATCTTGTGTTAGAATTCTAACATAAGGCGATAGCAGCGCATCAAGATGACCGAGGTAAACCGGCATCGCCGTCACCGAAGGGACGTGATGGTAGAGAATGGTCAGCAGTGAAAGGGCATCGTCCAGATCTTCGGCGCCCTCAAGCTCCAGCCATTCGGAACCGTTAGCCAGAAAACGCGCGTAGTCCGGTAGCACGTAACGCGGTTTATACGGCGCATGCCCTTCATACATATCGCAAATAACGCCGTCGGCCATCGCCGCCCGCGCTTCCTCAGAGAGCTCTGGGTACGGCAGGGCGTTTTCGGCCTCCAGGGCCAGAAAATGACGTTTCTGTTCCGGGGTTAACACGGAGCTTGTCACAATTTGCTGGCAGTGTTGCAGCAGCGATGAATCATTCGATGTTGGCATGTTCGGTTCCTCAGACGAGTGATAGGCGGAGTGTATGAAAAACGATGAGGCCGTCTTTTGATCCCAGCGGTTGAAGTGGCGTTTTAGCTTCCATTTCTGGTGTAAAAATTTGATGCGTGTCTCGTTATTGTTATGCAATTTTGTACGAAGTTTTCACTAAGTGTGATGGAAGTCGAAGTGTGAACGCGGGGCGGTGTTACAATAGTCACAGACCCGCAAGGTAACGATTTACACGGCAATACGCCGTCGGAGAGAAAAATGACTGATTTAAAGGCAAGCAGCCTGCGTGCGCTGCAGTTGATGGACTTAACTACCCTGAATGAAGACGATACTGACGCGAAAGTGATCGCGCTGTGTCATCAGGCGAAAACGCCGGTGGGCAACACCGCCGCTGTCTGCATCTATCCGCGTTTCATTCCGATTGCGCGTAAAACGCTGAAAGAGCAGGGAACCCCGGATATCCGCATCGCCACCGTCACCAACTTCCCGCACGGTAACGACGACATTGAGATTGCGCTGGCGGAAACCCGCGCAGCCATCGCTTACGGCGCTGACGAAGTTGACGTGGTCTTCCCATACCGCGCGCTGATCGCCGGTAACGAGCAGGTTGGTTTTGATCTGGTGAAAGCCTGTAAAGACGCTTGTGCCGCGGCAAACGTGCTGCTGAAAGTGATCATCGAAACCGGTGAACTGAAAGAAGAAGCCCTGATTCGTAAGGCCTCTGAAATCTCCATCAAAGCCGGCGCTGATTTCATCAAAACCTCTACCGGTAAAGTGCCGGTGAACGCGACCCCAGAAAGCGCGCGCATCATGATGGAAGTTATCCGTGATATGGGCGTACAGAAAACCGTGGGCTTCAAGCCAGCGGGCGGCGTTCGTACTGCAGAAGACGCACAACTGTTCCTGTCTATCGCTGACGAACTGTTCGGTGCGGACTGGGCTGACTCCCGTCACTACCGCTTCGGCGCTTCCTCTCTGCTGGCTAGCCTGCTGAAGGCGCTGGGCCACGGCGACGGTAAGAGCGCTAGCAGCTATTAATGCATTATCGTAGCCCGGACGAGGCGCATGCGCGCCGACTCCGGGATCTCCCCGGCGGCGCTACGCTTGGCCGGGCTACAGGAACGTAGCGCGGGCGCAAGCTCGCTGCATTTAACCTGATTAATCAGGAGGGTACCTTGTTTCTCGCTCAAGAAATTATTCGCAAAAAACGTGATGGCCACGCGCTGAGTGATGAAGAAATTCGTTTCTTTATCAACGGGATTCGTGACAACACCATCTCTGAAGGGCAGATTGCCGCGCTGGCGATGACCATTTTCTTCCATGATATGAGCATGCCGGAGCGTGTCTCGCTGACCATGGCGATGCGAGATTCAGGCACCGTCCTGGACTGGAAGAGCCTCAACCTCAACGGCCCGATTGTCGACAAGCACTCTACCGGCGGCGTAGGTGACGTCACTTCGCTGATGCTTGGCCCAATGGTCGCAGCCTGCGGTGGCTATATTCCGATGATCTCCGGTCGCGGTCTCGGCCATACCGGCGGTACGCTCGACAAGCTCGAAGCCATTCCGGGCTTCGACATCTTCCCGGACGACAACCGTTTCCGTGAAATTATTAAAGACGTGGGTGTGGCGATTATTGGGCAGACCAGCTCGCTCGCACCGGCGGACAAACGTTTTTACGCCACCCGCGACATTACCGCGACGGTGGACTCCATCCCGCTTATCACCGCCTCCATTCTCGCCAAAAAGCTGGCAGAAGGTCTCGATGCGCTGGTGATGGACGTGAAAGTCGGCAGCGGCGCGTTTATGCCAACCTACGAACTCTCTGCTGCACTGGCGGAAGCGATCGTGGGCGTATCCAACGGTGCAGGTGTGAAAACGACGGCGCTGCTCACCGACATGAACCAGGTGCTGGCCTCCAGCGCAGGTAACGCTGTAGAAGTACGCGAAGCCGTGCAGTTCCTGACAGGCGAATACCGTAATCCGCGTCTGTTCGACGTTACCATGGCGCTGTGCGTTGAGATGCTGATCTCCGGCAGGCTCGCCAAAGACGACGCCGAAGCGCGCGCCAAACTGCAGGCCGTGCTCGACAACGGCAAAGCCGCGGAGATCTTTGGTCGCATGGTGGCAGCACAGAAAGGTCCAACCGATTTCGTTGAAAACTACGCGAAATATCTGCCAACAGCGATGCTGAGCAAAGCCGTCTATGCTGATACCGAAGGTTTTGTCAGCGCGATGGACACCCGCGCGCTGGGCATGGCGGTGGTTTCTATGGGCGGCGGTCGTCGCCAGGCTTCTGACAACATTGATTACAGCGTTGGCTTCACCGACATGGCTCGTCTGGGCGACAGCGTTGACGGACAACGTCCGCTGGCGGTGATCCACGCGAAAGATGAAACAAGCTGGCAGGACGCGGCGAAGGCTGTGAAAGCGGCAATTAAACTGGACGATAAAGCGCCTGAAATTACGCCAACTGTCTATCGTCGCATCACCGAATAGTTATATACTGATCTGATCGCTTTTTTGCAGCGCAAGATGTATGGAGAACAAGATGAAACGTGCATTTATTATGGTGCTGGACTCCTTTGGGATTGGTGCAACGGAAGATGCTGACCGCTTTGGCGATGTTGGCGCAGATACCATGGGTCACATTGCAGAAGCCTGTGCCAAAGGCGAAGCTGACAATGGCCGTAAGGGCCCGCTGAATTTGCCTAACCTGACCCGTCTGGGTCTGGTGAAAGCGCATGAAGGTTCCACCGGCAAAATTGCTGCCGGTATGGACGGTAACGCGGAAGTGGTGGGCGCATACGCCTGGGCGCATGAGCTCTCTTCCGGTAAAGATACGCCGTCGGGTCACTGGGAAATCGCGGGTGTGCCTGTACTGTTCGACTGGGGCTACTTCAGCGACCACGAAAACAGCTTCCCGCAGGAACTGCTGGATAAACTGGTTAAGCGTGCCAACCTGCCGGGCTACCTCGGCAACTGCCACTCTTCCGGTACTGTGATCCTCGATCAACTGGGCGAAGAGCATATGAAAACCGGTAAGCCGATTTTCTATACCTCTGCCGACTCAGTGTTCCAGATTGCCTGCCACGAAGAGACCTATGGTCTGGATAAACTCTACGAGCTGTGCGAAATCGCGCGCGAAGAGCTGACCGAAGGCGGCTATAACATTGGCCGCGTTATCGCGCGTCCGTTTGTCGGCGACAAAGCGGGTAATTTCCAGCGTACCGGTAACCGTCACGACCTGGCCGTTGAGCCACCGGCCGCGACCGTTCTGCAGAAACTGGTTGATGAAAAACACGGTCACGTGGTTTCCGTCGGTAAGATTGCGGACATCTACGCCAACTGCGGTATCACTAAAAAAGTGAAAGCGACCGGTCTGGATGCACTGTTCGACGCCACCATCAAAGAGATGAAGGAAGCGGGTGATGAGACTATCGTCTTCACCAACTTCGTTGACTTCGACTCTTCATGGGGTCACCGTCGCGATATCGCTGGCTACGCGGCTGGTCTGGAACTGTTCGACCGCCGTCTGCCGGAGCTGATGGAGCTGGTGGGTGAAGATGACATTCTGATCCTCACCGCTGACCACGGCTGCGACCCAAGCTGGACCGGTACTGACCACACCCGTGAGCACATTCCGGTGCTGATCTACGGCCCGAAAGTCAAACCGGGTTCGCTGGGTCACCGTGAAACCTTCGCGGATATCGGCCAGACGCTGGCGACCTACTTCGGTACGTCCCCAATGGAATATGGCAAAAATATGCTGTGATTATTTGGGCGGGAGGATTCCCGCCCTTCGTCTATTTGAAAAATAAAGGAAATTACGATGGCTACCCCACATATTAACGCTGAAATGGGCGATTTCGCTGATGTTGTGCTGATGCCGGGCGACCCGCTGCGTGCGAAGCACATTGCTGAGACTTTCCTCGAAGATGTCCGTGAAGTGAACAACGTTCGCGGCATGTTAGGTTTCACCGGGACTTACAAAGGCCGTAAGATCTCCGTTATGGGTCACGGTATGGGCATCCCATCCTGCTCCATCTACACCAAAGAGCTGATCACCGACTTCGGCGTGAAGAAAATCATTCGCGTGGGCTCCTGCGGCGCGGTTCGTGCTGATGTGAAACTGCGTGACGTGGTTATCGGCATGGGTGCGTGCACCGACTCTAAAGTGAACCGTCTGCGCTTCAAAGACCACGACTTTGCGGCTATCGCTGACTTCGGCATGGTGCGTGACGCGGTTGATGCGGCCAAAGCGCTGGGCGTTGACGCTCGTGTGGGTAACATCTTCTCCGCTGACCTGTTCTACACCCCAGATCCAACCATGTTCGACGTGATGGAAAAATACGGCATCCTGGGCGTGGAAATGGAAGCGGCGGGCATCTACGGCGTAGCCGCAGAATTCGGTGCGAAAGCGCTGACCATCTGCACCGTGTCCGACCATATCCGTACTCACGAGCAGACTACTGCCGCTGAACGTCAGACGACCTTCAACGACATGATTAAAATCGCACTGGAATCTGTTCTGCTGGGCGATAAAGAGTAAGTGTTTTAAAAGGGGCAATATCAGCCCCTTTTTCTTTTTCCTACTGCGTTAACAATTCCCACATCAGATTGCTTTCCATCGTGGTGATGTCCGTCGCGCGCGAAAATTGCCTATCATTCATTACCGGCGTGAGCTTCAGGGTAAAACTCAATTGTTTACCGTTCACGGGTAACTGATTATCCACCGCGACGATGCCCTCGTTGTTGTGCAATAACAGGCTTTCCTGGCCTTGCCCGTCCGGGGTAAAGCGGGTGCGGTCATTCGTTTTGGCGATGTTGTACTTTTTACCGTCCACAATCATCTGGCTGGCACGAACGGCCAGCGCGCTGCTGTCGCCAAAATAGAAGCGGCCTTTTTCTCCGGCTTGCCCCTGCACAAACAGGGCCATCGTCTGGCCTTCCGGGCAATAGACGCTGACGTTTACCTCTCTTGACGGCATCTGATGCCAGCTGTTTTTCGACCCCACAATATCGTCCTGCCTGAAGGCGCCGAAATCGACGTTGTTGTTGGCGAAATTGAGCTGACACTCATCTGCCGCTTGCGCCAGGGGAACGCTAAGGGGAGATAACGCGGCGGCGGCAATCAGCAGATATTTTGCGTGCAAGGTCATTGGCAGACTCCTTTTGCCGTTTCGTAAAATGCCTCTTTATCCTGGCTGTCGCTCAGGGTGTAGTGAATGCGGCACAGGCGACGCATATTGTCATCCACGCCGTACAGCGCCGGGCTGTCTGCCATGTCGGTGACAAACACGCGTCCACTGTCAACGGCGCTGACCAGATAGTTATTTTTCTCGTCAACGATGCTGGTGCCTTTTGCCAGCCAGCTACCGTCGGCGTTTTTGACTTCCAGCATCACGCGACGGGTGTTAAGCACTTTAAAATCCAGTTCTTTAAACGCGGCATGGGCGGCGGCAACATTTTTAATCCCGTTGGCCAGGTCCATGCTTTTCGGTAAGGTATTGGCGTTGATTTCGATACGGGAACGCCCCCATTCCGTCATGCCAGGTACCACCGCCTGACCCCAGCGATCGGTCCAGACTCGACCCTGCGGCGTGGAAATCTCAATGCCGCTTTGCGGCTCGCTCAGGCGGGCAATCGCAAAGGTGTCTTTCACTTCGTATGGTGAGAAGGTGACGCCATGCTCGTGGAAGGCAACGCCCCCGCTCAGGGTGCCGTTATAGTTGCGCTGGTTATTGCTACCGCTGCCCGCGCCGAGGCTGAGCTGGGTATAATGCAAATTGGTATTGATATTACCGTTGAAGGTATTTTCCTGGCTTTCGTTGTCGCGATCCGCCGAGATGTAATAATTGGTGTTTTCGCCTATCGAACCGTTGTTCTGTAAACCATAGGTCGTCTTCTCGCCCTGGTTACGCATGTACGCGCCCACGCGCTGCGATCCAAACGGGATGCTGACGTTGACGTAGAACATGTCGTCGTCATTGCTATTCTGGTAATTGCTGCCATCGTCACTCTGCTGGTTAAGCGCGTGCTGCCAGTTGGCCGAGATATTAAAGTATTTGAATGAACGCCCCCAGGAGACCATCAGGCTGCGGCTGTCATCATTATTGTCGTTGGCTTCATAGGCATAATAGCCCAGCGAAAAAGCCCCCAGAATGTCATTATTCCAGGAGAGGTTTGCGCTGTAGCTATTTTGATAGCCGTCAAAATCGTCATTCAGGGATTCGATGAGTTCGCGATAGCCTGGGCTGTATTTGGCCGCGCTGAGATCAACGTTAAAATCACCGGGCAGCGCGATGCTGGCGCGAATTTCACCTTTGCCGCCATCATTGGCGTCGCCAAAGGATTCTTTACTGCCCAGGAGCGAGCCGGACAGCATAAAACGGCCTGGCGGTAACCACTGCACCATGGCGCCGCTGGCCTGATAGTCCTGTGTCAGCACGCCGGAGGCGGTGGCCAGCCAGTCGCGATTTAACCGCCAACCGTTGGAGAGGTTATATACCCACGGCAGGTCGTAGTCGGTTTCGATATCGCGCACGCGGCCTACCGACATCGCCAGCCCTACCGGGCGGGTGGTCTGGAAGTTGAATGAAGAGGCCGGTACCAGAAAGCGGCTGACAGAACCGTCGGTCTCTACCACGCTCACGTCGAGGTTAGCATTGGCGCGCATCACCGGAACGTTTTCGAGGCTAAACGGCCCGGCGTTGACCACCGTGGTGTAGATCAATTGCCCCGACTGGCGTACTTCGACGCGTGCCTGGTGCCCACGGGCGATCCCGCTGACGGTCACACCGGGGGTATCCGGCGCGAGGCCGTTTTCCGGGACAAACTGCACGCCGTTAATCGGCGCGCCGGCAAACAGCGGCGAGCTGACGTTAATCTGCCCGACCTGGGCGCGAACCTTATATGATTCATACACATGCTCGGCATAAGTGTAGAGGCTGTCGGTACTATAGCTGCCGTTGTCGTCCGTTATCATATAACGGCTGCGTAAGGTCCATTCGGCGATATTGAGCCCGGCTTCGAGGTTGGCTTGTGTATATCTGCGTGCCTGTGCGCCGTCGACCTCATTACGGCTGGTAAAGAGATTGTAATTGAATAACCCTGCCGTCCCGCCTTTGACAAAGTTGTGTGGTTTCATAAAGCCGCTGTCCAGCGCCTCGCCGGGAACAAACAGCACCAGCGATTCGTTGCCCGGTACCGGGTTAATCACGGCTGAAGGGTAGTCGCTGAGCAGATCGTGGCAGGGTTCATCCTTGCCGATGCGCAGCGGCAACAGACCCGCGGCACTGAGGAAATCCTCGTCTACGCAGAGCTGTCCATTGCTATCAAACAACACGGCCATTGGCCCTTTATCAACACCGTTAATGGTGACGGAAACGGTATGTCTGCCGGGCAGATAACGCGGGGCTTCAGCAAAGTAATCCGCCAGGTTTTTACTGATACCTCGGGAGGCCAGAATCTCGGTATCAAACGTCACTTCCCTGGCCTGCACAAGAACGCCTGGGAGAACCGAAGCCATTAACGAGCAATAGAGTGCAGCCCGGATGCAGGAGGGGAGATTTAGAACAGTCACTCTCATCGCTCTCATCAATTTAATTATTGTGCCAGAGGAGCGGTAAAGCTCGGGACTTCAATGCCGTAGCGGCTGGCGGGATAAAACAGCACTGACTTGTCCCCGGAAACGGCGGATTTCACCTCGACGTTCATGGTTTCACCCGGCAGGATGTAGGTTTTCTTTAAGATGCCTGTTGTGCCGGAAGGCTGGAAAGTCACCTTCTGTCCCAGACGAACCACGTAGGCAGAAGGGTTTTTCACCTGCAGGTTTTTTCCGCTGCCGGACCAGGTCAGCAGTTTCCACGCATCGGTGACCACCGGCAGGTTTTTAGGGCGGATGAGCACCGGAATATCCTGGCGAAGGTTAAAGTTTACTTTCACATTCTTGCTGGTGTTTTTCGGTGGAATGCCTTCAAAGGTGACGCGTTTATAATGCTCGACCGTCAGCGGCTGTGGGCTTTCCATAATAAAACGCAATTGCTGTTGCTGACCCGGCTCAACGCGAACGACGGGCTGCGTTACGTTTAGTTTTACCCCGGTATCATCTGGCAGATCGACAATCGCGGTATACAGCAGCGCAGGAGCGTTATCGGTATTTTTTACGTTCATCACCCCGCTATGGGTGGATTCTTCAATAACCAGCAGAGTACTTTCCGGCACCATGCCGGCAGCGTAGGCCTGGTTAAACAGTACCGGGAATAATAGCGGTGCGGTCAGGGCGAATTTGTAGAGTGAAGATTTAGGTGTCATCGAGATTAATCCTTTAACCTGATAAAAACTCTCCCCGTAGGGGAGAGTCGGGGTGATTAAATATCGCTGGAAATAATCAGAGATATTTGATGGTGATGGTCGCCTGGCCGTCGAGTTTTGTATCGTCGGTAATATTCAGGGTTGTTGTGTCCTGAACGGCCAAAACGGTCTTAAGCGGGAATACTGCGGTGGTGTAAGCCAGTGGTGCAGTCGTGCCGGAGCTCGCTACGGTCATCATCTCCATTTCGCCGTTTTTGATGATCCCGGTGGTAGATTTAACCCATGTTGGATTACTGGTCGTGCCTGAAATGGCGTCCACTTTTGTACCGTCAGCGGTGACGTTAGCGATATCGGCATAAATCGTGAAAGAGCCAATCTTCACGCCACCTGTGGTTTCACCCACTCCGTAAGTCATAGTGGTATCGCTTACGGCATTTTTGGCCGCATCAGCCTCGCTGATATTCAGTGCTGCATTGCTGTTAGCACGATCGTCGGTAATCGCCCACGCGGCTTTGGTGGGTTCCGGGCAGGTGATGGTCAGTGAGGCGTCTTTCTCACCTAACGCATTCAGGCTAGTAGCAGAAAGGTTACCTAAACTGATACGACCATAATCTACTGTGCCTCCACCGCTCACAGCAGGATTACAGGCGGCTACAGTGAGCTTCCCGGAGACTTTCAGTTGGGCTGTCATCGCTGCATTAGCGCCGGTTGCGGCCATTGCCATTGCGATGGCGGAAGCAGCTAAAATCTTTTTCATCGTTGTTCCTTAACGTTCTAATTTTGCATCAACGTCAATGACGTGAGAGTCATATCGGTAATATCGCTATTACAGATAGAACATAGTAATAGTGGCATCACCGTCGATAGGCGTATCTTCAGTGATGGCGAGGATGTCAGTGCTATCTACAGCCAGTGAAATACGTAGCGGGAAGGTGGCGGTAGTAAAGGCCTCTGGGGTGAAGCTATCGTCGCTAATGGTATAAGCACTGGTTCCGTTCGAATATAAAAGATCCAAGTTAGTGCTGTTAAATTTTGACCAGTCGTAATTTGGTGCTTCGGAAGTTAAAGCGTATGCTATTTTCTTGATGTTTCCATCGGCAACGGAGTTGGCACCATCCAATGAAACTGAGTATGCGCCTATTTTATTGCCGCCCGCAGTCTTCCCTACGCCAAACAAAGTTTCAGCGCGCCAGGAACTTTCTGTAGATATGAAACCGCCTTTTACCGTCACGGCGGCTCTGCTGTCTGTTCGATTGTCATTGATGTACCACGCCATTTTCGTTGGCGCCGTACAGGTAATGGTAAAACTCGTATCTAAGCTACCTAGCTGATTGGTATCCGTTGCAGACAGTTCAGCAATTCGCTTGGTGCCAAAATCAACGGTACCACCACCTGAAATTGACCCTACACAAGGTTCATTGGTCAGCGTACCCTCTAGTTTTAGCATGGCAGTGCTATCCGCAGCGTGCGCCGTAGCAGAAAGCGTCATTGCAACGGCGGTTGCAACTAATAACTTTTTCATTAAATCCATCCTTAATATTATTTATCCCGAAAGATAATTTTCCTGGAGAATAATAGTGCCTGTCGATTTAGTTTGTATATATACATATTTAAGTAAAGCTTAAGTATGTATATAGCTATGTTGAATATTATCGAGGAAATAAATATTGATGGGGTTTATTAAATGAAAACTTGTTTATTTTATCTCGATATATACATACGTTGCCAGCGTAGCAAATGGTTTTGTTTATTTGTGAACGCTATTTTATTATTTGCCGATATTATGTTAGCTATGTTGGAAACGCTAACGTTGATGGCGTTAACGTTTCCTGGCTCGGATAAAAGAAGGCTTAACGCACTGCTCCTGCAATCCAATCTGAAATATTTTGTAACTCTTTTTCCTGCTCCGGGAAATCAACTTTTAGTGCTTCACACTCCTGATGCAGCTTATCGGCACGATACAAACATCCTTGCAGACGCTCGGCGAGCGCTTCTAATGGCGCGGGATTGAGGCTGTCGGTAAATACCTGCGTGCGGGTAATCACACCTTTTTCCACGTCGAAGTGTAGCTCTACGCCGCCCCAGGTAAAACGTTCGTCCAGCAGATGAGAGAAGGCCGAAGCCTGACCAAAATTCCACTCCCAGCTGCTTTGACGCGCAAACGTCTCGGCAAAGTTCGGCAGGTCTGGCGTTTTATCCGGAGAGATAATTTCGGCGTCTACGCGCTCGCCGTAGTGACGGAAAAAAGCTTCAGTGACGGCTTCGCAAATCTGCTCGTGGGTAATGTCTGGGAGCAGCTCAACCAGATTCGCCACGCGCCTGCGCACCGACGTAATGCCTTTAGCCTGAAGCTTTTTCTTGTCAGGGTTCAGGTAGTTAGCCAGACGGCTAAGATCGGCGTTAAGCAGTAACGTGCCGTGGTGGAAGCCGCGGTCTTTGGTTTCCCGGTAGGCAGAGCCGGAGACTTTACGATCGCCTTCTTCGGTTTTCACGATCAGGTCGTTACGACCGGAAGCTTCCGCCGTAATGCCCAGCGAATTCAGCGCCTCGAGCACAATGGAAGTCGAGATGGTTTTATCGTACTCCGGCTTACCGGCCATAAAGGTGAAACAGGTATTACCGAGGTCATGGAATACCGCGCCGCCGCCGCTGCTGCGGCGCGCCAGGCGGACGTTGTCTTCTTCCATGCGGCGAGTGTTGCACTCTTTCCACGGGTTTTGCGCCCGGCCAATCACCACCGTGTCTGCGTTACGCCACAGAAATAGCACCCGCTGCGTGGCGGGCATCTGGCGAAAAATACACTCCTCCACGGCGAGGTTAAACCACGGGTCGTGAGAGTCTGAAAGCAGCAGGCGTAGCGTTGACATAGCGATTTCCTTTTCTGATTAATCTTTATCTTCGTCCTGCACCGGCTTGTTCGCGGTGAGCAGGAACGGCGACTGCTGCCAGCGGGTGCGCTTTCCGCGCAGCAGCGTGCGGGCAAGTACCACGCCGATAGCGAGCGACAGCAGCAGCATCAGGCGGAGAATGTTGGTGGTGTTATCCACCTGACGGGATTCAGTGGCAATGGTGTGAGTATCCAGCGTCAGGCGCAGATAGCCCAGAGGGCCATTTTTCCCCTGAATAGGTTCGACGATTTGCTGGTTGAAGTAGCTGCCCGCTTTTTTACCGTCCAGCGCCAGGCGGTCACGCAGATCGACCTGTTCGCCGGTGCGGACAATCAAATCACCCTGTTCATCATACACGCCAGCGTCCAGGATTCGGCTTTTGGTCGTGAGTTGATTAAGCAACTGGCCTATCTTTTTTTCATCCGGCGTTTCGCTTTTCATCAGCGGCGCAAGGTTGAGCGACACTTGAAACGCCAGCGTTCTGGCCAGTTCTTCAAGCTGCGGATTTCGTTGTTTCTGGCTTTGTTGACTGAACCAGGAGGCGCCCTGCATCAATGCCACCAACAGAGCGAGACAGATCAGGACAATCGCGGTGCGATGCAGTCGAAATTTCAGTTTTGCGCGAACCATATTCCACCTTTGAAAATTTACAGCTTAATGTTGCCAGAAGCGCTGGTTACAAGGTAGCCTCATGCGTTATTTTCCTGGGCTTAATATAGAGAAGATTGGAGCTGTAATGCCAAACAGTTTGACCTGGTGCGACTTGCCTGAAGATGTCTCCCTGTGGCCTGGATTGCCGCTTTCCCTGAGCGGTGATGAGGTTATGCCGCTGGATTACCACGCCGGTCGCAGCGGTTGGCTGCTCTATGGCCGCGGGTTGGATAAAGCGAGCCTCACCACCTATCAGCGCAAGCTGGGGGCGGCGATGGTGATTGTCGCGGCCTGGTGCGTTGAAGACTATCAGGTTATTCGCCTGGCGGGGTCGTTAACGCCGCGCGCAACGCGCCTGGCACACGATGCCGGGCTGGACGTTGCCCCGCTGGGCAAAATCCCGCATCTGCGTACGCCGGGTCTGCTGGTGATGGATATGGACTCCACGGCGATTCAGATTGAGTGCATTGATGAAATCGCCAAGCTGGCGGGTACCGGTGAGCTGGTGTCGGAAGTGACCGAGCGCGCGATGCGCGGTGAGTTGGATTTCAGCGCCAGCCTGCGCCAACGCGTTGCCACGCTCAAAGATGCCGATGCTGATATTCTGCGTCAGGTGCGTGAAACCCTGCCGCTGATGCCGGGGCTGACTCAACTGGTACTGAAGCTTGAAACGCTGGGCTGGAAGGTGGCGATTGCCTCCGGCGGCTTTACTTTCTTTGCCGATCACCTGCGCGATAAACTACGTTTAACCGCGGCGGTGGCCAATGAGCTGGGTATTCGCGACGGTAAGCTGACGGGCGAAGTGGTGGGCGATATTGTCGACGCGCAGTATAAGGCGAAAACCTTGCTGCAACTGGCTGAGAAACATGAAATTCCCCATGCTCAGACGGTGGCGATTGGCGATGGTGCCAACGACCTGCCGATGATCAAAAAAGCCGGGCTGGGGATTGCGTATCATGCCAAACCAAAAGTGAACGAACAGACGGAAGTCACTATTCGTCATGCCGATTTGATGGGGGTGTTCTGCATTCTCTCCGGCAGCATGAATCAGAAATAAAGAGGTTAACGTGGCGAAAGCTCCTAAACGCGCATTTGTTTGCAATGAGTGCGGTGCGGATTATCCGCGCTGGCAGGGGCAATGTAGCGCCTGCCATGCCTGGAATACCATCACCGAGGTGCGTGTTGCGGCTTCCCCTACGGTCGCACGTAACGAGCGCCTGAGCGGCTACGCGGGTAATGCCGGCGTCGCAAAGGTGCAAAAACTGTCGGATATCAGTCTGGAAGAGCTGCCGCGCTTTTCCACCGGCTTTAAAGAGTTTGACCGCGTGCTGGGCGGCGGTGTGGTGCCGGGTAGCGCTATTTTGATTGGTGGTAATCCCGGGGCCGGTAAATCGACCCTGCTGTTGCAAACGCTGTGCAAGCTCGCCGAGCAGATGAAAACCCTGTACGTCACCGGCGAAGAGTCGTTGCAGCAGGTCGCGATGCGCGCGCACCGTCTTGGGCTGCCAACCGCGAACCTGAATATGCTTTCCGAAACCAGCATCGAGCAGATTTGCCAGATTGCGGAAGAAGAGCAGCCGAAGCTGATGGTTATCGATTCCATCCAGGTAATGCACATGGCAGATATTCAGTCCTCGCCGGGCAGCGTGGCGCAGGTGCGCGAAACCGCGGCCTATCTCACGCGCTTTGCGAAAACGCGCGGTGTGGCGATTGTTATGGTCGGCCACGTGACGAAAGATGGCTCGCTGGCGGGGCCAAAAGTGCTTGAACACTGTATCGACTGCTCGGTATTGCTCGACGGCGATGCGGACTCGCGCTTCCGTACGCTGCGCAGCCATAAGAACCGTTTTGGTGCGGTGAACGAACTGGGCGTATTTGCCATGACCGAACAAGGTCTGCGCGAGGTGAGTAACCCTTCCGCCATCTTCCTGAGCCGCGGTGATGAAGTGACCTCTGGCAGTTCGGTGATGGTGGTATGGGAAGGTACACGCCCGCTGCTGGTCGAGATTCAGGCGCTGGTGGATCACTCCATGATGGGCAACCCTCGCCGCGTGGCTGTGGGTCTTGAACAGAACCGACTGGCGATTCTGCTGGCGGTATTGCACCGTCACGGCGGGCTACAGATGGCAGACCAGGATGTGTTTGTTAACGTGGTGGGCGGTGTGAAGGTGACCGAAACCAGCGCAGACTTGGCCCTGCTGATGGCGATGGTTTCCAGCCTACGGGACAGACCGTTACCGCAGGATCTGGTGGTCTTCGGCGAAGTCGGGCTGGCCGGTGAAATTCGTCCCGTCCCTAGCGGACAGGAGCGCATTTCAGAAGCCGCTAAGCATGGTTTCCGCCGCGCGATTGTTCCTGCGGCTAACGTACCGAAGAAGATTCCGGAAGGCATGAAGGTCTTTGGCGTGAAAAAACTCGCCGACGCGCTGGATGTTTTTGACGAACTTTAATGTTTGACCACCGGCGACGTACTGTGTCGCCGGTCTTTTTCCCCGGAGAGTACCGTGAGTACATCCGGGTTTTTTGTATAATGGGTAGATGGTTTACCCCAATTCAGCAGGAGGCTCTTGTGTCGTCGTTCGACTATCTCAAAACCGCAATCCGTCAGAAAGGCTGTACGTTACAGCAGGTCGCTGACGCCAGCGGCATGACCAAGGGCTATTTAAGCCAGCTTCTCAACGCCAAAATTAAAAGCCCGAGCGCGCAAAAGCTTGAAGCGCTGCACCGCTTTCTTGGACTGGAGTTCCCGCGTCAGCAGAAAAATATTGGCGTGGTATTCGGTAAGTTTTACCCACTGCATACGGGGCATATCTACCTGATCCAGCGCGCCTGTAGCCAGGTTGATGAGCTGCATATCATCATGGGTTATGACGACACGCGCGACCGCGCGCTGTTTGAAGATAGCGCCATGTCGCAGCAGCCGACGGTGCCAGACCGCCTGCGCTGGCTGCTGCAAACCTTCAAGTACCAGAAGAACATCCGTATTCACGCCTTTAATGAAGAGGGCATGGAGCCGTATCCGCACGGCTGGGATGTGTGGAGCGCGGGCATAAAAACGTTTATGGAAGAGAAGGGTATCGCGCCCAACTGGATTTACTCCTCAGAAGAAGCCGATGCGCCACAGTACCTTGAGCATCTCGGTATTGAAACGGTGTTGATTGACCCAAAACGTACTTTCATGAACATCAGCGGGTCGCAGATTCGTGAGAACCCATTCCGCTACTGGGATTACATTCCAACCGAGGTGAAGCCGTTCTTTGTGCGTACGGTGGCGATTCTTGGCGGCGAGTCCAGCGGGAAATCAACGCTGGTGAACAAGCTGGCGAATATCTTTAATACCACCAGTGCCTGGGAATATGGGCGAGACTACGTTTTCTCGCACCTGGGCGGCGACGAGATGGCGTTACAGTATTCCGACTACGACAAAATCGCGCTGGGACATGCTCAGTACATCGATTTTGCGGTGAAGTACGCTAACAAAGTGGCGTTTATCGATACCGATTTTGTCAGCACTCAGGCGTTCTGTAAGAAGTATGAGGGGCGTGAACACCCGTTTGTACAGGCGCTGATTGACGAGTACCGCTTCGACCTGGTTATCCTGCTGGAAAATAATACTCCGTGGGTGGCCGATGGGTTGCGCAGCCTGGGGAGTTCAGTCGACCGCAAGGAGTTCCAGACTTTGCTGGTCTCTCTGCTTGAAAAGAACAACATCGAATTTGTACATGTCGAAGAATCAGACTACGACTCCCGGTTCCTGCGCTGCGTGGAGCTGGTGAAAGAGCTGATGGGGGATTAACCTTCTGGCACGGCACTTGCGTGGTGCCGTGCTGTTTCATCATTATGAAAAATATTTTTATTGGTTGCCATTGATTCGTTTATATTATAAGAAATTTTGCTTTTATTTTTCGGCCATTATTATAAGTATGATATTTATAATATCGTATTTTACATGTGCTGCTTTCTTAAATAA
Source organism: uncultured Kluyvera sp. (assembly GCF_902485085.1). NCBI lineage: Bacteria > Pseudomonadati > Pseudomonadota > Gammaproteobacteria > Enterobacterales > Enterobacteriaceae > Kluyvera > uncultured Kluyvera sp. The sequence continues at coordinate 35,738 of NZ_CABTJS010000091.1, read as the reverse complement.
CGCTTTGATTATAAATAAAAATATATCATTTAATATATTCTAAAAAATCATTTAAGTTTAATTAAATGAGATAGTGCTAGTTATTGTCGTCATTAAAAGCTAAATTCCATTCTCCAATTTATATCATTGGAATGCATCAAGGGAATGGTGTGGCGGTTTCTTATTTATTGTTTTTATAATTTTTGTAATTAATGCTTCAATCTCTATTATTCACCTCCTGAAGATGTCCATCCCCTGTGATTTTTTGTTAGTCGCTATGGTCGTATAAGGCCAGGGCGGTAGCATGCCTGAATGGAAGAAACATCTTATGGCCAGAAACGGTATCGATGTCCAGCGTGCGGCAGTTTGCGCGCTTTTTTTACGTGAAATTAAAACACGTTTCGGCAAGTATCGGCTGGGCTACTGCTGGGCTATTCTCGAACCTGCCGCGCATATGCTGGTGATGTTAGCCGTATTTGGTTTTGTCATGCACCGCACGATGCCGGATATTTCATTTCCCGTTTTTTTGATAAACGGCATTATCCCTTATTTCCTTTTCAGCCATATCGCTACCCGCTCTATTAGTGCAATCGACGCAAATCAGGGGCTATTTAATTATCGTCCAGTTAAGCCTATCGACACCATTCTGGCAAGGGCGCTGCTTGAAAGCCTGATTTATGGCTGTGTCTATATTGTCCTGATGTGCGTGGTCGGTATAGCCGGTGAGGTGTTTAGCGTCACGCAGCTTGTCACCTTAGTAGTGACGTGGTTGCTGCTGATTCTCTTTTCCTGCGGGGTAGGGATGGTGTTCATGGTGGTGGGGAAGACGTTTCCTGAGATGGAGAAGTTTCTGCCTATCCTGATAAAGCCACTCTATTTCGTCTCCTGCATTATGTTCCCGCTGCACGCCGTACCGCGTGACTATTGGCCCTATCTCCTCTGGAACCCCATTGTACATATCGTTGAACTGAGCCGTGAATGCGTGGTGGCGGGCTATGTGAGCCAGGGGGTGAGCCTGCCTTATCTGGCTTTCTGCACTCTGCTAATGCTATTTGTAGGGCTTGTTCTTTATCGCCTGCGCGAAGAGGCGATGTTGACATCATGATCCGCATTGAGAATCTCACCAAATCCTATCGTACGCCCCAGGGGCGGCACTACGTCTTCAAAAACCTCAATATTAAGCTGCCCAGCGGAAAAAGCGTGGCACTTATTGGTCGCAACGGCGCTGGGAAATCGACGCTGTTGCGCATGATTGGCGGAATCGACCGACCAGACAGCGGCAGGATCGTCACCAATAACACCATTTCGTGGCCTGTAGGCCTTTCCGGCGGTTTCCAGGGCAGCCTTACCGGGCGCGAGAACGTGAAGTTTGTCGCCCGGCTGTACGCACAAAAAGGTGAACTACAAGAGAAGGTCGCTTTTGTCGAAGAGTTTGCCGAACTGGGGAAATACTTTGATATGCCGATTAAAACCTACTCATCGGGGATGCGCTCACGGCTGGGGTTTGGTTTAAGCATGGCGTTTAAATTTGATTATTATCTGGTTGATGAAGTGACAGCGGTGGGTGATGCCCGGTTCAAGCAGAAATGTGCGGATATGTTTAAAGCTCGGCATAAAGAATCGAGTTTTTTAATGGTGTCGCATAGTTTAAGTAGTTTGAAGGAGTATTGCGATCTTGCGTTGTATTTTGATAAGGATGGACATGCTCATTTGTTTAACGATGTCAATATAGGCATACAACGTTATAATAATGAAGAGTTAATCTAATATATGCATGAGAAAAAAAATGGAGTCCTGACTTGCATTGTACCCATTGATTTGAGAAGAAGACCAAAAGATATCATCTCCAGGGCTGCTAATCTTTCTATGGCAGCTATGAAGGATAACGTAAGTATTTCCTTTGGCCTTAATTATTCGAATGATAGATACGAGCGTTTATTTATTGAAAAAATGAGTGCTTTCTCAAATGTTTCTATTGAATTAGTAAAGCAAAAAAAAGAAGTTAACTTGTCTTCACTTAGAAATGCGGCATTCTCTAATGTTGGTACGGATGATCTGGTTTTACTAGATGTCGATATTTATCCTGACTTTAGCATTTTTATAAAAGATATTAAAAATAACTATTATGAAAAAGATAAGTTTATAATATACCCTTGCTTGTATTTGAGTAAGTCCGGAAGCAAAGCTTTAAAAAATAATAACCTTAGAAGGATCGATTTACTGGAGAAGTATTTTTTATTTCATCGTATGCATTTCTTACATTTAGCGAGCCCCTCATCAATCACTTTGATGAAAAAGCATATATATAAAGAAATTGGTGGATTTAACGAGAGTTATATAGGACATGGGTATGAAGATTTCGATTTTCTAATTCGTCTTTGTAAGTTTTATTCAATCTTACCTGAAGATACAGATTCGTTTATCGATAAACCATCAAGATCACCGCTGTTCGCTATTGGGTTCCGACGATTCCTGGGACGGTTATGCTTTCCTAAACTGTTAAGTAAAGAGATACTTCTTCACATTTACCATGATAAATACCAGTGTGAAAGTGATAATTATTATGAATTTAAAAAGAATAATTTTTGTTCTTTTAAAAATGAACATCATGTTTTTTTTAAAAATGAAATCAGTGACGCTAATGATACATTGATTTCTGAGTTTATCAATTATGTATCGATGAACAAAGGTTCTATTCATGATTATTCAATTTATTTTGAGAATAAGCCTGGCCATATTGATAGGTTAGATACGTTTAAACGAAGGTTGAGGTTTTTATTAAATGGATAAATTTAATTTCCGTAATATAAAAAAAATTAATAAACTTATAAAAGATCCTGATTTATTTTTTTATGATTTATTTAAAAAGAGATTAGGAAATAGAGTCAATCCTTATAATGAAAAGTTAGAAGTAGCATATGGTGTTGAGCATAGTATAAATTATGATGAAATTATAAAAAATGGAGTGGTGAATTATGTAAAAGATAAGCTCAATGCAGGGTGTTGTGTCAGAAATAAACATGATTACGATAGTATTATTATATGGAGTGGACACTTAAATTTACTTTTAAGTATAGTTGGCGTATTAAAAAAAATGTCATCTATGTCTATGAAAATATATACATTAACTGGTGGCTATCATGTGGAAGTTGACGCGAACACTGATTTTAATATCAGTAAAATAACTCTGGCCCTTTCAAAACGTTCTGACTTTGTGATTGAGTTATCAAATCAGATCAACGAGGGTTATGTTTTTAATGTTTATCTTTACGATGTGGATTCTGATGGTTTAGCAACTGCACGGTCAAGACATGTGTTGGCGAAAAAATTTCATGTGAGTGAAATACATATGATCTACAATAGAGACGTACGGGATCATGTCAGCGTTGATGCTGTATATACATGGGTAAATCAGACTGACCCTGAATGGCAAAAAAAATGGCTGAGCACATTCCCTGAAAGAGAATTTGATCCCGATCGGTTTACGGATAATGACGAGCTGAAATATTCTCTCAGATCGATAAATAAATATGCGAAATGGATAAATAAGATATACGTAGTCTCGAATTGCTCCAAACCATTCTGGTTGAAAGATAACCCTAAAATTGAATGGGTTCTTCATGAGGAAATATATCCAAGTGAAGAGATGCTTCCGACATTTAATTCACATTCAATTGAGTGTTGCTTACATAATATTAATAATTTAAGTGAGCATTTTATTTATTTCAATGATGATGTTGTTTTAGGACAGCCGTGTCTTAAATCAGATTTTTTTGACGATGCTGGCAGATCTATTTCCTATTATGAACCTTATGGTATGGTTTATGACAGCTCCATGAGAGAAAATATACCTGATTATATGAAAGCATCTATCAATTCATGTCGCCTGCTTAAAAATATTGCTCCGAATTATAGTGCAAGAAACTTAACAAGGCATGTGCCTCATGCGTTGAAGAAATCAGTATTACAGCGCATAGAAGAATTTTTTAATTTTGACATCAATAGAACAAGATATTCAAAATTAAGAAGCGATACTGATATTAATTTAACTTCTTTTTTATATCATCATTATTCCTATATAACTAAGGAGTCTGTTTCTGGCGAAACTAAAAACATCATTGTAAGACCATCAAATATTAAAATGATTCTGGATAAGCAAGCATTTTCTCATAAGCTTATGTGTTTCAATGATGGGGCAGGTAGCGCGGTAGATAAAAAGTATAAGGCTGCCACAAAAGATTATCTTAATAGACGGTTTAGTGAGTCTGCTCCATGGGAAAAAGAAATTCATGATTAATTCTTATATGTCCTATAATTATCGAAAGAGATTTTTTTACTCGCTATTTTTTCCGTTGAGAGCATATTTTTCTTGATATACATATTATCTTTCCCATAAAACACCGCATTAATCTGCGTCGTCTCCAATAAATATCCACGAAACTTACCCAGCAACTTCATATCCGGCCTAAACCCCGCCGTCCAGAACTGGTGCAGATGCCCCTGATACGTCAACCCTTTCATGTCGTACAGGGCATCGCCCATCACCTTCAGCGATTTATTGTGTATCAGCGCTGACAGCCCCGCCGTACTATTGATTGTCACCACTGCTTTTGCATGTTTCAGCATTTCTGGCATGGGTAAATCGTGTACGTACAACACGCGGTTTTCTACTCCGTATTTCTTACTGAGCCATTTGATTAAAGGCGTATACAAGCGGTGGCCGCGATCCATCGGGTGATGCTTAAACACGAGAAACTTTGTCACTGGTGCTTTCGTCGCGAAAGAATAAATCACGTCATTAATATACTCGCGAACGTCGTTATAAGGGCTGTGCTGACGGATTTGGCTATCGTTGTAAACTTGTAAGATGGCCAGGTAATAACGATTATCCAGCTGGTTTTGCAGGCGCGAGAGCACATGCCGCTCTCTAAAGGCATACCAATGTTTACGCCTCCATGCTCGGATCCAGCAGCGCATCTCATACCACGGAGAGAATGACTTGTGGTGCCGGTAGTGTGGGTACTGTTTCTGGTGAAACCAGCCAATGAGATAATACCAGGTCGCATGCCGGTAGCGCTGGCACGTTGAGGGCTGCAGGGATTGAATAACGCGCGGCGGCATTTCCGGCAACTGGCGATAAAAGTCGGATTCCCGCGGAAGCGAAGAGTAGGCGTTAACGCCGCCGATCTCTAGCGTAATGAAGTGAGGACGTAGATAACCTTCTTCGAACGCCAGGAAGCGTAGCCCCTTTGCGTTGGACCACCGGCGTGCTGCCTGGTGTAAAGGACGGCAGTCGCCAAAGCAGACGAGTGTATCAAAGGGATAGGTTTGCCAGACTCCTTTGAGCCAGTGTGCAAACTGCGCTGGCGTTTGGGTATAGTGCAGCACGGTGCGCTGGCGGCAGTAAAAATGGTCTCCGCCGTTAAAAACCACGTTGACGGCTTCACGGCCTTTACTCTCTAGCCAATTGGCCAGTTCGGAAAAGAAGGGGCCCATCGGGCCTTGTAAAAGCAAATAGCGCTTACCTGCCAGCAGGTTGTTCATTGCGGTGCTTTCCATGCACCCTCCTGATTATTATATAAATTTTACGCGGTAAAAATTGATGGCTTTGCGGCACAGGCGTACCAACCGGTTGGCTTTTCTCTTTGCCGCCATTGCGGGACGGGTTTGTGTCGTTAGCCATGCCGCAGCCGCTTCGACCGTGATGACGCGCTGGTCACGTGGGTGGATATAGGTTGGGTAGGCAATAAGGGCCTGGTAGATCAGATCTTGCAGCGTCAACGACCGTTGGCGGCGGGTATTGGGATGCTCATCCACGGTAAGCCCCCATCCGGAGTAGAACGGCTGGCCATAGCAGTACACCTGCTTACCGTGCAGTAGCGCTTCAAATCCAGAAAGTGAGGTCATAGTGTGGAGTTCATCCGCTTGCTGAATACACTCGATAATATCGACATCAAGGGCCACGCAATCGGCCAGGCGTGACATCTCCGCTTCGGCAATATGGCCGGGACGGTTGCCGGTGAGCACGTCGGGGTGCGGTTTATAAATAATAAATGCGTCCGGATATCGTTCACGGACGGTATGCAGGAGCGCCAGATTGGTATTGATGCTGAGCGTGCCCGTCGCAATAGATGCATCGTTTTCCACCTGCCCAGGAACCAGCAGCACGCGTTTCCCTCCGGTTGGTGGGCACTGCCAGCCTTCACCGAGGTTGTACTTGCTGAGCTTATTTTCCACCAGATGCCGATGCAGATGTGATGCTCGTAGCTTCTGTTCGATGGTCAGGAGAGAGTGGTTAAGCAGATGCTCCAGATCGCTGGGACGGGTTGCATCGTAGTAGATGCCTGTCTTGTCGAGCACCAGTGAAAGCGGGGCTTGCAGGTCTGAACCAAGACCTGATGAACGCAGAAAACCATCCTCCATCCGCCAGATGGGAAGGTTGCGAGCTTCCGCATCTTCCTTCCAGCGCTCCTCCCCCTGAATTCCCCAGACGATGCAGGCCGTTGCCTCTTTGCAGCGACGGGAGAAACTCACTCGATTATCTGAAGTTCGCAAAAAGGGCTTCACGATACTGCTTTTCCAGAGCGTCATACCCGGTGCCCATAAATGTCCCCGCCGGGCAAGACGGTGGGTTCGATTCAGGTGCAGGTAGTCCAGCACGTCGAAAAGGGTGGCCCGCTCGCCAGTGTAGGGATCGATATAGCGGGAGTATCGAAGCCAGGCGGCGCTGACCAGTGCTGTCAGCGGCGCGGAGCCACGCCGTGCTGCGAGCGCTGGTGCATCGGGATGGCGATCGTCCGTTATCCCCCATCCTGCGTACCAGGGAAGCCCGAAGCAGACGACCTTTTTGCCAGCCATCAGCGCTTCAATGCCGTATTGCGATGTGACGGTATAGACCCTAGTGGCGTGTCGCAGCAAAGACTGCGGACTGACGTCTTCGACGATTAGCTGAATTCGCGGGTCGATTGGCTGCACGTTGAAATAACCGCGCTTTTTACCGCTGAGAACATCGGGATGGGTTTTGATCCAGATTTCTGCCCGTGGGTGCTCGCGGCAGGCGCTGGCAAGCATCGCGGAAAATTGTTGCTCGTTTGCCCCACCAAGCGTTACAGAGATGTCCCCAAAGGTCTGGTCAATAACCAGTACGACCTCTTTGCCCGATACGTGTGCAGAAAAGGGCGGGGCGTGGTTATATTTCGAGAGATCGTGGTTAACTATCATCGTGATAGCACGCTGCGCCTCGTTTTCCTGGTAGGGATCGACGGCGGCGGCTTGGATCAGCTTTTCCAGCCGACTGGGCGTGCGGGCATCGTAATAAATACTTAAATCATCCATTACCATTGCTAGTGGTGGCGCGCCATTCACGCCTAGTCCTAGCGAGCGGGTGAAGCCATCTTCCAGTCGTAGAATAGGAATGCCGGCTTGCCGAGCCAGCTTGATAGGGCGCTGTGCTGAAGGGCGTTCTCCCCACACTGCGATGGCGCGAAGGCGGGTTGACGCGAGGTTGTGATGGGGCGTCAGCTTGATGCCGGGTTCACCGAGAAACGCCTCAAGGTGCGGCGTTTTCCAGATGCCTGATGAATAAATGCCAATCATCCTGATTACATTCTCTAGTGCAATGATGGGATAGCAGCGGCGGGATAACCCACCGCTGCTATAGGGGTTACAGATCCAAAATCACTTTTGCCGCAACGGCTAACTGATAAAGGATGGTGGAAATACCGCGTGTAACTTCGATGTTTTTCGATTCATATTTCGGCAAGACCATAATTTCGTCGCCTGCCGCGATGGTATTAACATCGTCGGCGTTCAACGCTTCGCCATCCTGGCGGATGACGATGATTTTCGACTGTCCGGATTTTTGTGTTAGACCGCCGCATTTTTTAATGTAATCATCAACATCAAGCTTTTCTTGCCAGCTGACCGCGTTGGGGAACAGTACGGAACCGTGTACCATCACCAGCGACGTTTTCTCTGGGATGGTGATGATGTCGCCATCTTCCAGCAGCACTGAATCGAGATTACTTTCATTGAGTACCACCTGGCCTTTGGGGACCACGTTGCGGGCTTTGGCAACAAAGCGGCTGACCAACTGTGCTTCCTGAACACGCAGGCGAGCCTCTTCCTGAGTTGCGGATTGTGAAGAGAGAGACGCTTCCTCCAGTTTTTGCAAGGAGAGGTCGAGCATCTCTTTTTGCCGCAGAGCAACGGACTGGCGATAAAGCTGAATGCTGTCCATCCGGGACATGTTGTTGGTTCTGATTTGTGAGAGCACCTGTTTCATCGTACTGCCGTAAGGCAGGACCAGTGCGTGTTCGCCGGAATGCGCGCCTTCAATGCGCACCTGGATAGTGCCTGCGTAGCGGTCGGAGCTGATGATCAGCTTATCGCCATCCTGTAGGCTTCTCCCGGCGGCACTCCCCAGTGGATAGTACTCTGTCCGCTTGATCGTGCCCTGCTGGCGCACGATGGTGAAATGGGTGGAGCCAGGCTTAGGACGTGCCCAGTTCAGGGCCTCCAGAACGGGAATTGAGCCTTCAGAAAACTCGAATTCGTAGCCGTTATAAACGTCGCCCTCAACGCTAAAGCTCTGTTTTCTGGCACCGACCACGATGGTGTCACCATCGGCAAACTGCGAGAGCGCGAGCGTACCGTTGAGCAGGAAATCGTACAGATTGACGTGAGTACGCGTTGATTTTCCGCGTTTTATCGCAATGTCGACGTAGCTGCCGCGTTCGCTGTCTACGCCGCCGGCTTTGCTCAGATAGGAGAGCAGCGAGTCAGATGCCACGCCGCCGTACAGTCCAGGATTTTTGACGTAGCCCGTGACAAAGACCTTCACCGGTTGTGCTTGCAATAGGGAGGCATACACGTTGACGTTAGATTGGTACACCTCTTTTACCTTGGCAGTGACCAGGCCGTTGAGCTGGCTGTTGGCGACGCCGGTCACTTTCAGCGGTCCAATATTCGGCACAAAAATATTGCCTTTAGGATCGACCGTCAGCGCGCCATCGAAGGTAAACGCGCCCCAGAGGCGAACCTGTACGGTATCACCGAGCCCAATCACGTAGTTCGGATTAAAGCCGATGCTGGCCCCGCTATCCGCTGAAGCTCCGGTAAAGAGCTGGGCGCCGAACATCCGGCTATCGGCAGGTAACTGCGGCGACGGCGGTGTGTTATCAAAACCGCTGGTGTCAGCAGCGTTACCATTTTGCGGCATCAGCACGGAGGGGGGCGGGGCCGCGCCGGTTAATTCAGGGTCTGCCGTTACGCCAACGGCAAAAGTCGCGTTTGATTGCAGCAATAGAAATAAGAAAATGAGTGTGGCTCGTTTCATAGAGGATCCGGTTCAGTGTTAGCGTCAGTCTCGGTGATCTTCGATAATGGTCAGCAGCAATCGGGTTACCCCATACAGCAGGCAGCAGACCAGCAGCCAGCTCATTAGCAGGTAAGGGACGTTGGGAAATGCTGATTCTTGCGCCTGTTGCGGGGTGCTGATGGTGGCGAGCGTTTTTAATTTTCTGGCGCTTTCGACTCGCGTTTTTTCAAAGGCTTTGAGCGCGAGCGCGTACAGATCGCCTTCAAAAACGGCCTGCGACTTTATCTCTTCAAAATCGGCCGCCATGCTGTTGAGCTTTTTGCCTTCAGGCGCCGTTATCTTGCTTTGTTCTTGATCGATTTGAGATTGCAGAGAGCTGATGGCGTTTCTGGCGCTGACAACCTGTGGCGCATCGCTGCGCAGGTAGGTCAGTAAGTTGCGTAGGTCCGCCTCCATTTCAATTTTTTTCGCCCACAGCGAATTCACAAGCGTCGTCGCCGCTTCCGCTGAAGCCAGCGGATCCAGAATATTGTGGCTGTTCTGATAGGTAATTAATGCCTGCTTGCTGGTGTTTAATCGGACTCTGGCCTGCTGTAACTGTTCTTCGGCAAACTTCATCTGTTCACGGGATATCTGGTGAGATAGCTCATTGATAAAGCGCTCAGACTCTTTTAGCACTGCGCGGTTAAATTGAAGGGCGAATTCAGGCGTGAACCCTTGCGTCTGGATAGTCAGCAGACCATTTTTTTCATCATAGCTCGCCGAAATACGCTGGCGATAATAGTCCAGCAATTGTTCGTTCGTGGCATGTATCGATAAATGATAAAAAAAATCTAAGCCACTCTCTCCAAACGCCTGATGGAAATTCAGTTGTTTATTGAGAGTATGCATCATATCCGGGGAGTTTATATATTCTTTCAGATACAGCGAGTCTTCGGCCGATGAGGAGGTGGAACCTCCTAATAACAGGCCGACGTTCAGGCTGGCGGTATCAATATCAGCAGGGCGTTTGACGGCGACTTTTGATTCACTGACAAACCGTGGTTGGCTGAAAATAAGCAGATAAACAAGCAGCAATAGCATGGGAGTAGCGATCATAACCAGCCATAGATAACGTTGTACTTCAACGTTTTTTAGCTTTTTTACCGTCTTTCGTAAGCCTGCTGCCGTTGCGAGTAATACCGCCGATATGTGCGGAGAGATCATTTTCATAGCTTCGCTGATTTAAACCTTTTAAGAAATATAAAATAGTTATTATGAATAATAGGTTTGCTATCACGCGAAGCGATAAGCATAGAAAAAATAAGACATGTCAATTCCTTATGAATGTCATTAATTTATTATCTAAATAGTGCCGTTGCTGCAGATTTACTTCATGAATAAACCAAGGGTATAAATCATCTCTTAGCGCGAAGGGGTATTTTTAACACAGCTATTCAACTATCTCAATCCTGGGGGGTAAGAAATGCCGTGAGTGAAAATAATCATATTTGAATGTGTTATTAAATGGAGGGGGAATATAGATAGGGGGATTTAATGGGGAAATGAAAAAGGCGAATAACCGGAGTTATTCGCCTGATGAGGATTACTTCGAAATACGCTTGTACTTGATACGCTTCGGTTCCAGCGCATCTGCGCCCAGCGTGCGTTTCTTATACTCTTCGTATTCGGTAAAGTTACCTTCGAAGAATTCCACTTTACCTTCATCCTGGTAGTCCAGAATGTGGGTGGCGATACGGTCAAGGAACCAACGGTCGTGCGAGATAACCATCGCGCAGCCCGGGAACTCCAGCAGGGCGTTTTCCAGCGCGCGCAGGGTTTCGATATCCAGGTCGTTTGTTGGTTCATCAAGCAGCAGCATGTTGCCGCCAACCTGCAGCAGCTTCGCCAGGTGCAGACGACCGCGCTCACCGCCGGACAGCTCGCCTACGCGTTTGCCCTGGTCGACGCCTTTGAAGTTAAAGCGGCCCACGTACGCACGGCTTGGCATCTCGGTGTTGCCAACCTTCATGATATCCAGCCCGCCGGAAACTTCTTCCCATACGGTTTTGCTGTTATCCATCGCATCACGGAACTGGTCAACGGAGGCCAGCTTCACGGTTTCGCCCAGCGTGATGGTGCCGCTGTCAGGCTGTTCCTGACCGGACATCATACGGAACAGGGTGGATTTACCCGCGCCGTTCGGGCCGATGATACCAACGATAGCGCCTTTCGGTACGGAGAAGCTCAGATCGTCAATCAGTACGCGATCGCCGTAGGATTTACGCAGATTGCTCACTTCAACGACTTTATCGCCCAGACGTGCGCCAGGTGGGATAAACAGTTCGTTGGTTTCGTTACGCTTCTGGTATTCGGTATTGTTCAGCTCTTCAAAGCGTGCCAGACGGGCTTTACCCTTAGACTGACGGCCTTTCGCGCCCTGACGAACCCACTCCAGCTCTTTCTCAATGGACTTACGGCGAGCCGCTTCCTGAGAAGCTTCCTGAGCCAGACGCTGATCTTTCTGCTCCAGCCAGGAGGAGTAGTTACCTTCCCACGGAATACCTTCACCGCGGTCGAGTTCGAGGATCCAACCGGCAACGTTATCGAGGAAGTAACGGTCGTGGGTAATCGCCACAACGGTGCCTTCGAAGTCGTGCAGGAAGCGTTCCAGCCAGGCGACGGATTCCGCATCCAGGTGGTTAGTAGGTTCGTCGAGCAGCAGCATGTCTGGCTTTTCAAGCAGCAGACGGCACAGCGCGACGCGGCGGCGTTCACCACCGGAGAGTTTTTCGATTTTAGCGTCCCAGTCCGGCAGACGCAGCGCATCAGCGGCGCGCTCAAGCTGCACGTTCAGGTTATGACCGTCGTGCGCCTGGATAATTTCTTCGAACTTACCCTGCTGGGCAGCCAGCTTGTCGAAGTCGGCGTCTGGTTCAGCGTACTTGGCGTACACTTCGTCCAGGCCTTTCAGCGCGTTAACCACTTCGGCAACGGCTTCTTCAACGGATTCACGTACGGTATGTTCAGGGTTCAGCTTTGGTTCCTGCGGCAGGTAACCAATTTTGAGGCCCGGCTGCGGGCGAGCTTCACCTTCGATATCGGTATCGATACCGGCCATAATTTTCAGCAGGGTAGATTTACCCGCGCCGTTCAGGCCCAGAACACCGATTTTTGCGCCAGGGAAGAAGCTCAGCGAGATGTTTTTAAGAATATGACGTTTCGGCGGAACCACTTTGCCGACACGATGCATGGTATAAACGAATTGAGCCACGTGGACTTCGCCTCTTTTATAGTGATGAATAGAGTTTTTCAAAGGCGAAGTGTAGCTGTTTTCCCCGTCCAATCCCAGCAGGCAAATTCTGCTGTGTCGATGTCCCAATAAAACGTAAAAAAGTGTGCATTGCGTGGAACATTTCTTATTCAATGGTTAGCATCAATTGATTACGCGGCATGATGCTGTACTGACGTAACGTGACAACGAGGAAGAGCTTGTGCAAAAAGCCCAACAATTGACGTGGCGTCTGCTGGCCGCCGGTTTCTGTCTGCTGACTATCAGCAGCGTTGCCCGCGCCGATTCGCTGGATGAACAGCGCAATCGCTACGCGCAAATCAAGCAGGCCTGGGATAACGGCCAGATGGATGTCGTCGACCAACTGATGCCGACTCTACGTGATTACCCGCTGTACCCCTATCTGGAGTATCGCCAGCTGTCGGGCGATTTGATGAATATGCCGGCGCTGTCGGTGACCAACTTAGTGCAGGCGAACCCTACGCTTCCGCCTGCGCGCACTTTAAGAAACCGCTTCGTGAACGAGCTGGCCCGCCGGGAAGACTGGCGCGGGCTGCTGGCCTTCAGTCCGGAGAAGCCGGGAACGGTGGAAGCGCAGTGTAACTACTACTACGCCAGGTATTCTGTGGGGGATACTCAGGGCGCCTGGGACGGTGCGAAAACGCTGTGGCTGACGGGGCAGAACCGTCCGAACGCCTGCGATAAGCTGTTTGGTGCCTGGCGGGCTTCTGGCACTCAGGACCCGCTGGCCTATCTTGAACGTATTCGTCTGGCGATGCAGGCAGGTAATACCGGGCTGGTGAAGGCGCTTGCCTCGCAGATGCCGCCGGAATACCAGACCATCGCCTCGGCCATTACCGATCTCGCGAACAACCCTAACAACGTACTGACCTTCGCTCGCTCAACCGGTGCGACGGAATTTACTCGCCAGCTGGCAGCGGTCGCTTTCAGCAGCGTGGCGCGTCAGGACGTCGAAAATGCGCGTCTGATGATCCCGACGCTGGTACAGGCGCAGCAGCTTAACGAGGAACAAACGCAGGCGCTGCGCGATATCGTCGCCTGGCGCTTGATGGGCAATGACGTGACCGATGAGCTGGCGCGCTGGCGTGATGACGCCATCATGCGCTCGCAATCAACGTCGCTGGTTGAACGCCGCGTACGCATGGCGTTAGGCACGGGCGATCGCAGCGGGCTTAACACCTGGCTGGCGCGTTTACCGATGGAAGCCAAAGAGAAAGACGAGTGGCGCTACTGGCAGGCCGATCTGCTGATGGAGAGGGGCCGTGATGATGAAGCTCGTACCATTCTGCTCTCTTTAATGCAGCAACGCGGTTTTTATCCGATGGTCGCCGCGCAGCGTCTTGGTGAGCCGTATGCGTTGCGTATCGATAAAGCCCCAGGGGCTATCTCCTCCACGCTAACCGGCGGCGCGGAAATGGCGCGCGTGCGCGAGCTGATGTACTGGAACCAGGACAACACTGCACGCAGCGAATGGGCGAACCTGGTGAGCAGTCGCAGCCAGACCGAGCAGGCTCAACTGGCGCGCTACGCCTTTGACCAGCATTGGTGGGATCTCAGCGTGCAGGCGACCATTGCCGGTAAGCTGTGGGATAACCTGCAGGAGCGTTTCCCGTTAGCCTATAACGACCTGTTTGTGCGCTACACGTCGGGTAAAGATGTCCCTCAAAGCTATGCGATGGCGATTGCTCGCCAGGAGAGCGCGTGGAATCCGAAGGTGAAATCGCCGGTCGGGGCAAGCGGTCTGATGCAGATTATGCCGGGCACCGCGACCCACACGGTGAAGATGTTTAATCTGTCGGGCTACAGCAACCCTGCACAGCTGCTGGACCCGGAAACCAATATTAATATTGGTACCAGCTACCTGCAGTACGTTTATCAGCAGTTCGAGAACAACCGTATCTTTGCTTCGGCAGCCTATAACGCCGGGCCTGGACGCGTACGCACCTGGCTTGGCAACAGCGCGGGGCGTATTGATGCGGTGGCGTTTATCGAAAGCATCCCGTTCTCCGAAACCCGTGGCTACGTGAAGAATGTGCTGGCCTATGACGCTTATTATCGTCACTTTATGGGGCAGAAAGAGGATGTGCTTAGCAGCAATGAGTGGCAACGACGTTACTGATGCGTAAGACCTGTGTTATGCTTGTACTCGTTTAAGAGTACATGCATAACATGGTGGCCCGAGATGACCCAACAATCCCCTTATTCAGCCACGGTGGCTGAGCAGCGCAACCAGGAGTGGCTTCGCTTTGTGGAGCTTCTGCGTCTGGCGTATACCGATGAACTCGCGCTGCCGCTACTCAATCTGATAATAACCCCAGACGAACGTGAAGCGCTGGGAACTCGCGTGCGTATTATTGAAGAGCTGCTGCGCGGAGAGATGAGCCAGCGCGAGTTGAAAAACGAGCTCGGTGCGGGGATCGCGACGATCACGCGTGGATCCAACAGCCTGAAATCAGCGCCGGTAGAGCTGCGTCAGTGGCTGGAACAAACCCTGCCAAAAACCTAAGCCGCATCCGGTAATAGCGCGGCAATTACCGACGATACAGGTCGTTATGGAAGGGGCTGAGCGCCAGCACCACCGCCTGATGATACACGCTGCTGCGGGTGAGCACGCCCGCGGTGAACACGCCAATCGCGCCTTCTTTGTTGCCAATCTTATCAATGCCGGTGTACTTCGACATGACCGGTCCTAACGCTTCTCCAGCGCGTACCTGCTCAAGGATAGCCTCCGGCAGCGGCAGGGTGGCGGAGCGGGCTTCCCCACGCTGTTCACCACTCTCAATCACCACCCAGCTGAAGGTCGCGCCTTCGTCGATTCCCGCCTCAATGGCGACCCAAAAATCTGCGTTAGGATGGGCTTCACGTGCGTTAGCCACGCGGTTGCGTGCGCCTGCGCGCGTCTCAGGGCTACCGAACGGCTGCTCGGGGACACCGGTATCGACGGAAACCGGTGTGATTTGGCAGGATCCTTCACCAAAAATCTGGTCAAATGCGGCAAGAATAGCCTGAATTTTGGCAGGATTGGTGGTAGCAGCGACAACTTGATGCATAATCTACACAACTCAGCTAATAAAATGTCATCGCAGTATAACGGATAAAAAACATGTTACAGGTATATCTTGTTCGCCATGGCGAAACGCAGTGGAACGCCGAAAGGCGTATTCAAGGCCAGTCCGATAGCCCTCTGACGGCTAAAGGAGAGCAGCAGGCCGTCCAGGTCGGTGAGCGTGTACGCACCTACGGTATCACTCATGTCATTGCCAGCGATCTGGGCCGTACGCGTCGTACCGCCGAGATCATTGCGGATGCCTGCGGCTGCGGCGTGACGTTCGATGCGCGTCTGCGCGAGCTTGATATGGGCGTACTGGAGCAGCGTCATCTCGACTCGCTCAGCGCGGAAGAAGAAGCGTGGCGTCGGCTGGTGGTCAACGGTACGCCGGACGGACGTATTCCTGAAGGTGAGTCAATGCAGGAGCTGAGCGAGCGCATGCGTGCTGGGCTAAATGCCTGCCTCGACTTGCCGGCAGGTAGTCGACCGCTGCTGGTGAGCCATGGTATTGCGCTGGGTTGCCTGGTCAGCACTATCCTGGGTCTGCCTGCCCATGCGGAACGCCGCTTACGTCTGCGTAACTGCTCTATCTCACGAGTGGACTATCAGGAAAGTTTGTGGCTGGCGCCGGGCTGGATAGTTGAAACGGCAGGGGACATCTCACATCTGGACGCCCCTGCGTTGGATGAGTTACAGCGTTAGCGACGGATCGGAATCAGGTACTCGCAGCGTAGCATAATCGGCGGTTCCTGGTTCCGGGCTTCATCCTGCGGGAAGAAGCGCTCAATATCCTGGCCTTTGCGACGCGTCAGATTCAGCATCGGCATACAGGTGCCGTACAGGGTCAGAATAAACTCCTGCAGACCCGTTCCCAGCCCTTCATAGGTGAACATCACGTATTCGCCGCCTTCAAGGGTCACCGGATGCGCGTTGTGGATATGGCCATTCGCCAACTCTGGCGTCAACGCCGTGGTGTAGAACACCTCTTGTTCATCATCTTTTTCCAGGCTTGGGCGCGGCTCATGCATGCCGTATAAAATCGGCGGCAGAGACGGGGAGTTGCCGAGGAAATCGGTCCAGAACTGTATGCGCATTTGCTGGCGGAAATCGGAAATCTCTTCCAGCTTGCAGGTATAGCTCTGGGTGACACCCATCAGATGCGTGGTCGGCAACGTCACAAACTCGTACTTCGGCATCGTAAACTCACCCAGGCGCAGCGGCGGACGCATGCCGAACGAACTCCAGTCTGGAGAACGGCGATACAGCGCTGGCGTCAACGAGAACTGCTTTTTGAACGCACGGGTGAAGGTTTGCTGTGAATCGAAGCGATACTGCAAAGCGATATCAAGGATAGGGCGCGCAGTCAGGCGCAGCGCAACGGCTGATTTAGAGAGGCGGCGAGCGCGAATATATGCACCAATGGCATGGCCGGTAACGTCTTTGAACATACGTTGCAGGTGCCATTTGGAATAACCCGCTTTTGCTGCCACATTATCAAGCGATAAAGGCTGATCTAAATGTCCTTCCAGCCAAACGAGGAGGTCGCGAATAATCCCAGCTTGATCCATAAAATGCCCTCATCCTTAATTTCTTAGGTGCCTGTTACCAAAGTAGCGGATAATAGCATCTTTTGCTGTTTTAGCATTGAGTGTTTTTTTTGTGCATAAGTGCGTTTTTACATTAGAAATAGCGCTTATTTTTGTAATGCTGTGATCTTAAAACACTTTCCTGGTGGATGTTGAATAATTCATCAACGCAATTAACGAAAATGGTAACAATATGAAATACAAGAAATTAATGGCTGGCCTGTTGCTGGGCGTCTCCAGCCTGGGCGCTCACGCTGAGCAGATTGGTTCTGTTGATACGGTTTTCAAAATGTTTGGCCCCGATCATAAAATCGTGGTGGAAGCTTTTGACGATCCGGATGTCAAAAACGTGACCTGCTATGTCAGCCGTGCCAAGACTGGTGGCATCAAAGGCGGGTTAGGTCTGGCGGAAGATACTTCCGATGCCGCCATCTCCTGCCAGCAGGTTGGGCCGGTGGAGCTGAGCGATAAAATTAAGAACGGCAAAGCGGAAGGTGAGGTGGTCTTTAAGAAGCGCACGTCGCTGGTGTTTAAATCACTGCAGGTCGTTCGTTTTTACGATGCAAAACGTAACACGCTGGCCTACCTTGCCTATTCCGACAAGGTGGTTGATGGGTCGCCGAAAAATGCGATTAGTGCCGTACCTATCATGCCGTGGGCTGAAGTGCCGGCGGCGGCAAAATAAGGGTAAAAAAAACGGCGCTGAATGCGCCGTTTTGTTGTCTTATTCCTGCAGCTCGCCGCAGAAGCGGTAACCTTCGCCGTGGATAGTGGCGATGATTTCCGGGGTATCCGGCGTAGACTCGAAATGCTTACGGATGCGACGAATGGTGACGTCAACCGTACGGTCGTGTGGCTTAAGCTCACGGCCGGTCATTTTCTTCAGCAGTTCAGCACGAGACTGAATTTTGCCTGGATTTTCGCAGAAGTGCAGCATCGCGCGGAATTCGCTACGCGGCAGCTTGTACTGCTCACCGTTCGGGCTCACCAGAGAGCGACTGTTGATGTCCAGTTCCCAACCGTTGAACTTGTAGCTTTCAACGCTACGACGTTCTTCGCTGACGGTACCCAGGTTCATGGTACGGGACAGCAGGTTACGCGCACGGATGGTCAGTTCGCGTGGGTTGAACGGTTTGGTGATGTAATCATCTGCACCAATTTCCAGACCGAGGATCTTGTCGACTTCATTGTCGCGACCGGTCAGGAACATCAGGGCGACGTTCGCTTGTTCACGCAGTTCGCGCGCCAGCAGAAGGCCGTTTTTACCTGGCAGGTTGATATCCATGATCACCAGGTTGATATCATTTTCAGACAGGATCTGATGCATTTCCGCGCCATCGGTCGCTTCGAACACATCGTAGCCTTCTGCTTCGAAAATACTTTTTAACGTGTTGCGTGTTACCAACTCGTCTTCAACGATAAGAATGTGCGGGGTCTGCATGTTTGCTACCTAAATTGCCAACTAAATCGAAACAGGAAGTACCAATAGTCCCTGACCTGCCTGATGCATGTCGAAAATTAACATGATCGGCGTAACATGACTAAAGTACGTAATTGCGTTCTTGATGCACTTTCCATCAACGTCAACAACATCATTAGCTTGGTCGTGGGTACTCTTCCCTCTGGACCCGACAGTGTCAAAAACGGTTGTCATCCTAACCATTTTAACAGCAACATAACAGGTAAAGAGGCACCAGACCGCCAATAAACCTACGCTTCGTTGACATATATCAAGTTCAATTGTAGCACGTTAACAGTTTGGTGAAATCATCGCTCCGGAATGATAACGGCTATCACATTTTTTCCACAACTCAAGTAGTTGCACAGGTTAACTGATAAATTTGGTGAATCCAATTGTTATTGTTTTACGATAATCTAAATAGTTCGTATAAACATAGAGATATGCTGCTTCTGTTAACATTCTAAATTGATAATTTCACCCTGAATAGTTTAGCTTCTTTTATGTGTTGTGAAACATCATTTCAGTGATTTTTGTTGCAATTTTGTAAATTCGCGCTGCGCAATATGTTGAAGTACATCACATTATTGCCCGATAACAGGAAATTAAGAGAACTTTAAATGCGCTTATCTATTGTGCTGGTTTCTCCAGCAAGAGCCGAAAACATCGGCGCTGCCGCCCGAGCAATGAAGACGATGGGATTCCATGATTTACGTATCGTGGACAGCGTGGCACATCTTGAGCCCGCAACCCGATGGGTGGCTCACGGTTCGACTGATATCATTGATGGCATCACGTGTTACCCGACGCTGGCAGAAGCGCTGCACGACGTGGACTTCACCGTCGCCACCACCGCCCGCAGCCGCGCACGCTTTCACTACTACGCGACGCCGCAGGAACTGCTGCCGATGCTTGAAGAAAAAGCACAGTGGATGGGGCACGCCGCGCTGGTGTTTGGCCGCGAAGATTCCGGGCTGACCAACGAAGAACTGGCGCTGGCTGATGTGCTGACCGGCGTACCGATGGTGGCAGATTACCCTTCGTTAAATCTGGGGCAGGCGGTGATGGTTTATTGTTATCAGCTCTCCTCGCTGTTACAAACCGCGAACCCGACGACAACGGAAGGTGACGAGAATCAGCTGATTGCGTTAAGGGCCCGTGTCACCGCTTTGCTTGCACGCCTGGATGTCGCCGGAGATGTAAAAATGGCTGACTGGCTGCAACAGCGTATTGGCTTACTAACGCATCGCGATACGGCAATGTTGCATCGTTTGCTGCATGATATTGAAAAAAATATGCCAGAGTAAAATTCTGTCATCGTGTTTACGTATGGTGTTATACCCCAACATTTTGCT
Organism: uncultured Kluyvera sp.; assembly: GCF_902485085.1. Lineage (NCBI taxonomy): Bacteria > Pseudomonadati > Pseudomonadota > Gammaproteobacteria > Enterobacterales > Enterobacteriaceae > Kluyvera > uncultured Kluyvera sp. The sequence continues at coordinate 15,699 of NZ_CABTJS010000091.1, read as the reverse complement.
TAACTTATGGCTGTTGTGGTGGTTTATCGGTAGTTGTCTGGGCTGATGTGAAGTGGTTGCGGAACGTGACGAAGTTAAAAATTCATTGACTTAGATGGACAGATACTTTAACCAATATAGGTATACAGACAGAGAAATAACAGAGCACACAACATCCATGATTCGCATCAGCAGCATTATGACCATTACCACCACCACTATTACCACAGGTAACGGTGCGGGCTGACGCGTACAGGAAACACAAAAAAAAGCCCGCACCTAAACAGTGCGGGCTTTTTTTTCGACTAGTGATCAAGGGGTAAAACCATGCGAGTCTTGAAGTTCGGCGGTACATCAGTGGCAAATGCGGAGCGATTCCTGCGCGTTGCCGATATCCTGGAAAGCAACGCCAGGCAGGGGCAGGTAGCAACCGTGCTCTCTGCCCCGGCAAAAATCACCAACCACCTCGTGGCGATGATTGAAAAAACCATTGGTGGCCAGGATGCGCTGACCAATATCGCCGATGCCGAACGAATCTTTGCTGAACTGCTTCAGGGACTCGCTAATGCCCAGCCCGGTTTTCCACTCGCCGACCTGAAAGCTGCCGTTGAGCTGGAGTTCTCCCAGATTAAGCACATCCTGCACGGCATCAGCCTGCTGGGTCAGTGCCCGGATAGCGTCAACGCGGGGCTTATCTGCCGCGGTGAAAAGCTGTCGATTGCTATCATGGCTGGCCTGCTGAGTGCCCGCGGCCATAAGGTGACCGTGATTAATCCGGTCGAAAAACTGCTGGCCGTTGGCCACTACCTTGAATCTACTGTCGATATTACTGAATCTACCCGTCGTATCGTGGCAAGCCAGATCCCATCCGATCACATGGTGCTGATGGCAGGCTTTACCGCCGGCAACGAGAAGGGCGAACTGGTGGTGCTGGGGCGTAACGGCTCCGACTACTCCGCTGCCGTGCTGGCCGCCTGTTTGCGCGCCGACTGTTGTGAAATCTGGACCGACGTCGACGGTGTCTACACCTGTGACCCGCGCCAGGTACCGGACGCGCGTTTACTGAAGAGCATGTCGTATCAGGAAGCGATGGAGCTTTCCTACTTCGGTGCCAAAGTTCTTCACCCTCGCACCATTGCCCCTATCGCCCAGTTCCAGATCCCTTGCCTGATTAAAAATACCGGTAATCCTCAAGCACCCGGTACGCTTATCGGCGCCAGCAGCGACGATGATTCATTGCCAGTGAAGGGGATCTCTAACCTCAATAACATGGCGATGTTTAACGTCTCTGGTCCTGGCATGAAGGGCATGGTTGGCATGGCGGCGCGCGTGTTTGCGACCATGTCTCGCGCCGGGATCTCGGTGGTACTGATTACCCAATCTTCTTCCGAATACAGCATCAGCTTCTGCGTGCCGCAGAGCGACTGCGCGCGGGCGAAGAAGGCGATGGAAGATGAGTTCTATCTGGAGCTGAAAGAAGAGCTGCTGGAACCGCTGGCCATCATGGAGCGTTTGGCGATCATCTCCGTCGTCGGCGACGGTATGCGTACGCTGCGCGGCATCTCGGCAAAATTCTTTGCCGCACTGGCTCGCGCCAATATCAATATCGTAGCGATTGCTCAGGGCTCGTCCGAGCGTTCTATCTCGGTTGTGGTGAATAACGACGACGCGACCACCGGCGTGCGAGTCACTCATCAGATGCTGTTTAACACCGACCAGGTGATTGAAGTGTTCCTGGTGGGCGTGGGTGGAGTGGGTGGCGCGCTGCTGGAGCAGATCAAACGCCAGCAGGCGTGGCTGAAGAAAAAACATATCGACCTGCGCGTGTGCGGCGTGGCGAACTCCCGTGCGCTGCTCACCAGCGTGCATGGCCTGAATCTTGAAAACTGGGAAGCCGAACTGGCGGAAGCCAAAGAGCCGTTCAACCTTGGCCGTCTGATTCGCCTGGTGAAAGAGTATCACCTGCTGAACCCGGTTATTGTCGACTGTACCTCAAGCCAGGCGGTGGCGGATCAATACGCTGACTTCCTGCGCGAAGGGTTCCACGTGGTGACGCCGAATAAAAAGGCCAACACCTCGTCGATGGATTACTATCATCAGCTGCGTCATGCTGCCGGGCTTTCACGCCGTAAATTCCTCTACGACACCAACGTCGGTGCAGGCCTGCCGGTCATTGAAAACCTGCAAAACCTGCTGAACGCGGGTGACGAACTGCAGCACTTCTCCGGGATCCTTTCTGGTTCACTGTCGTTTATTTTCGGCAAGCTGGATGAAGGCATGAGCATGTCCGAAGCCACGGCGCTGGCGCGCGGAATGGGCTATACCGAACCGGACCCACGTGACGATCTGTCCGGGATGGACGTGGCGCGCAAGCTGCTCATTCTGGCGCGTGAAACTGGGCGTCATCTGGAACTCAGTGATATTGTGGTTGAATCCGTACTGCCAGAGAGCTTTGATGCTTCGGGCGATGCCGAAAGCTTTATGGCACGTCTGCCGCAGCTGGACGATGAATATTCCGCTCGCGTGGCGAAAGCGCGTGATGAAGGCAAAGTGCTGCGCTATGTTGGCAACATCGAAGAAGACGGCGTTTGCCGGGTGAAAGTGGCCGCCGTAGACGGCAACGACCCGCTGTATAAAATCAAAAATGGCGAGAACGCGCTGGCGTTCTACAGCCGCTACTATCAACCGCTTCCGCTGGTGCTGCGCGGCTATGGCGCAGGCAACGATGTGACGGCAGCAGGGGTATTTGCTGACCTTCTGCGTACGCTGTCATGGAAGTTAGGAGTTTAACATGGTTAAGGTTTATGCCCCGGCTTCCAGTGCCAATATGAGCGTCGGGTTTGATGTACTGGGTGCCGCTGTGACGCCGATTGACGGCAGTCTGCTGGGCGATAACGTATCGGTTGAGGCGGCAGACCGCTTCAGCCTGCAAAATCTGGGGCGCTTTGCGGATAAACTGCCGAGCGACCCGCATGAAAACATCGTCTACCAATGCTGGGAACGCTACTGCCAGGAAATTGGCAAGAGCGTGCCGGTGGCGATGACGCTGGAAAAAAATATGCCGATCGGCTCGGGTCTGGGTTCCAGCGCCTGTTCCGTGGTCGCCGCGCTGGTGGCGATGAACGAATTCTGCGGTAAGCCGCTGGATGAAACCCGCATGCTGGCGCTGATGGGCGAGCTGGAAGGGCGTATCTCCGGCAGCGTGCACTACGATAACGTTGCACCGTGCTATCTGGGCGGTATGCAACTGATGATTGAAGAGAACGACATCATCAGCCAGCAGGTACCGTGCTTCGATGATTGGCTTTGGGTGTTGGCCTATCCGGGTATTAAAGTCTCGACGGCGGAAGCGCGGGCCATTTTGCCTGCTCAGTATCGTCGTCAGGACTGTATTGCGCATGGCCGCCATCTGGCAGGCTTTATTCACGCCTGCTACTCCCGTCAGCCTCAACTGGCGGCGAAACTGATGAAAGACGTGATTGCTGAGCCGTACCGTACCAAACTGCTGCCGGGCTTTAACGAAGCGCGTCAGGCGGTTGCCGGTATTGGCGCTATTTCCTGCGGTATCTCCGGTTCCGGGCCAACGCTGTTTGCCCTGTGCGATAAAACCGAGACGGCGCAGCGCGTGGCGGACTGGCTTGGCCAGCATTATCTGCAAAATCAAGAAGGCTTCGTTCATATTTGCCGGCTGGACACAGCGGGCGCACGAGTAGTGGGATAACCGATGAAACTCTATAACTTAAAAGATCACAATGAGCAGGTCAGCTTTGCGCAGGCTGTGACTCAAGGGCTTGGCAAACACCAGGGGCTGTTTTTCCCGCATGATCTGCCGGAATTCAACCTGACCGACATTGATGACCTGCTGACCCAGGACTTCGTCACCCGTAGCGCGAAGATCCTCTCCGCGTTCATCGGCGATGAAATCCCACAGGCCGAGCTGGCTGCGCGTATCGGGAAAGCGTTCACCTTCCCGGCACCGGTAAACCAGGTACAGGAAGACGTAGGTTGTCTGGAGCTGTTCCACGGTCCGACTCTGGCGTTTAAAGACTTCGGCGGCCGCTTTATGGCGCAGATGTTGACCCTTATCGCGGGCGAAAAGCCGGTGACCATCCTGACAGCCACCTCAGGTGATACCGGCGCAGCCGTGGCACACGCTTTCTACGGCTTGCCGAATGTTAAAGTGGTTATCCTGTATCCGCGCGGCAAAATCAGCCCATTGCAGGAAAAACTGTTCTGTACCCTGGGTGGCAACATTGAAACCGTCGCCATTGACGGTGACTTCGATGCCTGTCAGGCGCTGGTTAAACAGGCCTTCGATGACGAAGAACTGAAGGTTGCGCTGGGTCTGAACTCCGCCAATTCCATCAACATCAGTCGTCTGCTGGCGCAGATTTGTTACTACTTCGAAGCGGTAGCGCAGCTGCCGCAGGAAGCGCGCAACCAGCTGGTGATTTCCGTTCCAAGCGGCAACTTTGGCGACCTGACTGCAGGTCTGCTGGCGAAGTCGCTGGGCCTGCCGGTGAAGCGCTTTATTGCGGCGACCAATGCCAACGACACCGTGCCACGCTTCCTGCAGGACGGCAAATGGGCGCCGAAGGCCACTCAGGCCACGCTGTCGAACGCCATGGACGTGAGCCAACCGAACAACTGGCCGCGCGTAGAAGAGCTCTTCCGTCGCAAAATCTGGCGTCTGAACGAGCTGGGCTATGCGGCGGTGGATGATGAAACCACCAAAGCGACCATGCGCGAATTGCAGGGGCTGGGCTATACCTCTGAGCCGCATGCGGCCATTGCCTATCGCGCACTGCGTGACCAGCTACAGCCTGGCGAGTACGGCCTGTTCCTTGGCACCGCGCATCCGGCGAAGTTTAAAGAGAGCGTTGAAGAGATTCTGGGTGAAACGCTGCCGCTGCCAAAAGCGCTGGCGGACCGCGCCGACCTGCCGCTGTTATCGCATAATCTGCCGGCTGACTATGCAGAATTGCGTAAGCTGATGATGAGCAAGGCGTAATGTCTCCGTTTCCCCTTTCTAAGCGAAGGGGGAAATAGGGAGAAATTATGCAGAGATGTGGTAGGGAAAAAGGAGAAATTCCCAATAAATGCGGGCGTTCAGAATATAGGATTGCGGAGAATAACAAGCTGGTATTTACCAAAGTAATCTTTATTCATCAGCCATATTGGCGAATGATGAATAAAGGAGTTACCTATGTTAAAACCTGCGATGTTAGCACTGGCAATGCTATTGGCAGCTCCGGTTATGACACAGGCCGCAGAGATTACGCTGCTGCCTGCTGTGACGCTGCAAATTGGCGACCAGGATAATCACGGCAACTATTGGGATGGCGGACACTGGCGTGACCATAGCTGGTGGAAGGATCACTATGAATGGCGCGACAACCGCTGGCATGCTCACACGCCACCGCCGCCGCACTATGATAACCGCGGCCACGACGATCATCACGGCGATCGCCATGACGGTTGGGATCACAACGATCGTGGGCATGGCGACGATCGCGGTCACGGGGACGATCATCGCCCGCCACCGCAGAATAACCATCACTAACCTGTAGGCCGGATAAGGCAACGCCGCCATCCGGCAATCGCTGCCGATCCGCCTGATGGCGCTTCGCTTATCAGGCCTACGGGTTTATTACTGCTCGTGGCGTTTGAAGACCAGTTCTTCGGCGCTCGAGTTTTCCGCATCGAAGAAATACCCTTCGCTATTGAACCCGGTCAGCTGCTCCGGCTTGCTCAGACGGTTTTCAATGATGTATCGGCTCATCAGCCCGCGCGCTTTTTTGGCGTAGAAGCTGATGACCTTGAATTTGCCATTCTTCTCGTCGAGGAATACTGGCTTAATAATGCGGCCTGCAAGCGCCTTCGGTTTCACCGAGCGGAAGTATTCATCCGAGGCCAGATTAATCACCACGTCGTCGCCCTGTGCTTCCAGCGCCGCGTTCAGCGTGTTGGTGATTTCATCCCCCCAGAACTGGTAGAGATCTTTGCCGCGTGGGTTTTCGAGGCGAATGCCCATTTCCAGACGATAAGGCTGCATCAGATCCAGCGGGCGCAGTACGCCGTACAGGCCTGAGAGCATCCGCAGGTGTTGCTGCGCAAAATCGAAGTCCGCTTCGCTGAAGGTTTCCGCTTGCAGCCCGGTATAGACATCGCCCTTAAACGCCAGAATGGCCTGACGCGCGTTATCGGGCGTGAAGTCCGGATGCCAATCGTGGAAGCGCGTCGCGTTGAGGTCAGCGAGTTTGTCGCTAATGCCCATCAGCGCCTTTATCTGCGGTGCGGAGAGCTTACGCGCTTCGCGGATAAGCTGCTGGGAGTGCTCCAGCAGCGCGGGCTGGGTAAAGCGTTTGGTGGTCAGCTCGCTTTGGTAATCGAGCGTTTTGGCCGGGGAAATCAGAATCAGCATATCCAGTCCTTGCAGAAAATTTCACTCAACTTTAACAAAAAAACGGCGCAAAGCGATCGATTGCTGTCATTGGCGCGGGGGGTGATCCCAGCTATCTGGTGCCAGCTGCTGAGCGATTTCCGGGTAATAATCGGGGTCAAATACCGGCGTGACGCCGAGCTTACGCTGGCGTAGATAGTCCAGCGCGATAATGCGCACCACCGGTGAGAGCAACAGAATCGCCGTCAGATTGGTGATGGCCATTAGAGCCATAATCACGTCTGCCATTTGCCAGACCACTGGTAGCTTCAGCAGGCTGCCCAACACCACCATCGATAGCGTCGCGATGCGCAGTAGCCAGATTGCCCATGGTTTATCCCAGCGTAAAAAGATTAGGTTGTTCTCGGCGTAAATGTAGTTTGCCACGATGGAGGTAAAAGCGAACAACATTATCACAACGGCGACAAAGCTGGCACCCCAGTCCCCAACCAGCACACTCATGGCGTGCTGGATGAGCTGTATGCCGCCATAGCTGGTGGTTTTGGTGCCATGGCCGGCCAGCAGGACCACCATGGCGCTGGCGCTACAGATAACGATGGTATCAATCAGCACGCCAATCATCTGCACAATCCCTTGTGCCGCCGGATGAGGTGGAAATGATGCGGCGGCTGCGGCGGCATTCGGCGTTGAGCCCATACCGGCTTCGTTAGAGAACATGCTGCGCTGAAAGCCGCTGGTGATGGCCTGGCTCACGGTGTAGCCAGCCGCGCCAGCCGCCGCTTCCTGCCAGCCAAAAGCGCTGCGGATAATCAGATTGATAATGGAAGGTAGTTCGACAATGTGCCAGAGGGTAATCAGCAGGCACGTCAGCACCCACAGCATTGCCATAAAGGGCACCAGCCACTGGCTTAAACGTGCGGCCCCTTTCAGCCCGCGCGTAATCACCAGCAACGCGAGGAGCGCCATGACCACACCGGTCACGCCGCCGGACACGTTGAAGGCATACTGCAACGCGTGCGCCGTGGAGTTAGCCTGGACGGTATTAAAGATTAATCCGTAGGCCGCCAGTAGAAAGAGCGAGAAGAGCACGCCCATCCAGCGCATTCCCAGCCCTCGAGACATATACCACGCTGGACCGCCGCGGAACTGACCTTTGGCATCGCGCTCTTTGTAGAGCTGGGCAAGCGAGCACTCCGCAAAGCTGCTGGCCATACCGATAATAGCCGCAATCCACATCCAGAACACTGCGCCGGGGCCGCCGACGGTTATCGCCAACGCGACGCCTGCCAGGTTGCCGCTGCCGACACGAGCCGCGAGACTGATACAGAGTACCTGGAAAGAGGTGAGTCCACCTGCGCGCGGTGTCAGGCTTCTTTTCAGACTTTTGCTAAACTGACGGATGTAGCGAAACTGGATGTAGCCGGTTCTCCAGGTGAACCATATGCCGCACCCGAGGAGTAGGTAAATCATTACCGAACCCCACAGTATCTCGCTAATAAAAGACAGGAAATCAGGCATTAAACGTCCTCTTGTCTATGCCGAAATTGGTGGCTGTTTACGGGAAGAACACGTTCCTTCGCACGATTCGATTCAGCCAATGTAAGCGTTACCAATTTTTGGGCGAAGAATCTCAACCCGTAAAGTTTGATGCTTCAGTTTATCATACTCTGCGGTCTGGTGATGTCGGCGGTTGCGCTGAGGTCGGGGCGTGATATTATCGAGGCAGACCGGTTACATCCCCCTAACAGCTGTTTAAAGAGAAACACTATCATGACGGATAAATTGACATCTCTGCGTCAGTACACAACCGTAGTGGCTGACACCGGAGACATCGCAGCAATGAAGCTGTATCAGCCTCAGGATGCGACAACCAACCCTTCCCTGATTCTGGGCGCCGCACAGATCCCTGAATACCGCAAACTGATTGACGATGCGGTTGAGTGGGCGCGTAGCCAGAGCAGCGACCGTGCTCAGCAGGTTGTAGATGCAACGGACAAACTGGCCGTAAATATCGGTCTGGAAATTCTGAAACTGGTCCCGGGCCGTATCTCTACTGAAGTTGATGCGCGTCTTTCTTACGACACCGATGCGTCCATCGCGAAAGCGAAACGTCTGATCAAGATGTATAACGATGCTGGTATCAGCAACGATCGTATCCTGATCAAACTGGCTTCTACCTGGCAGGGTATCCGCGCGGCGGAGCAGCTGGAAAAAGAAGGCATCAACTGTAACCTGACGCTGCTGTTCTCCTTCGCTCAGGCTCGTGCTTGTGCTGAAGCTGGCGTGTTCCTGATCTCCCCGTTCGTGGGACGTATTCTGGATTGGTACAAAGCCAATACCGATAAGAAAGAGTACGCACCAGCGGAAGATCCAGGCGTGGTTTCCGTTAGCGAAATCTACCAGTACTACAAACAGCACGGTTACGAGACTGTCGTTATGGGCGCAAGCTTCCGTAACATCGGCGAGATCCTGGAACTGGCTGGCTGTGACCGCCTGACCATCGCTCCTGCGCTGCTCAAAGAACTGGCAGAAAGCGAAGGTGCTCTGGAGCGTAAACTCTCCTACACCGGCGAAGTGAAAGCGCGCCCAAGCCGCATCACTGAGTCCGAGTTCCTGTGGCAGCACAACCAGGATCCGATGGCGGTAGATAAACTGGCGGAAGGTATCCGTAAGTTTGCAATCGATCAGGAAAAACTGGAAAAAATGATCGGCGACCTGCTGTAATTCAGCCTGTCAGCCTGACAACAGCCCGCTTCTCTAAAGAGAGCGGGCTGTTTTTTTATTAATGTTGAAGGGCGGTGAGTTCTTCTGCGCTTACGCCGGTCATGTCGATAATATCGGCCGCTGGAATCCCTTTTTCGAGCATTGCCCGCGCAATTTTACGCGACGTTTCGCGCTCTCCGGTCTGGATACCTTGCTGTAGACCCTGTTGTATTCCCTGTTGTATCCCTTCGATGCGTCCTTCCTGCTTTAGCTGCTCTGCTAATGTCATGAGTTCGTCTCCATACTGTGGTGCGTGCTGCGCCATTTCGTACAGCAATGTGCGGGCATCCTGTGCTTCTCCCGCCTGAAGCATGTAGTTTACCAGCGCAATGACCTGTTGTCCGCTGATGTGGTTTCGGGTTAATAACCCGGCAAGTTTGTCGAGAAATAGTGTGAGGTCGCGCTGACGGATAACCCGTTTGGGGTCTTAGTATTGCCACCCATTCGCGTGTATTATTCTGCTTAACGCTACGGTTTTAACGGAATAATCATGAACACTTTACGCATTGGCTTAGTTTCTATCTCTGACCGCGCTTCCAGCGGCGTTTATCAGGACAAAGGCATTCCAGCACTGGAAGAGTGGCTGGCGTCCGCGCTGACGACCCCTTTTAAAGTGGAAACTCGCCTGATCCCTGATGAGCAAACCATCATTGAGCAAACCCTGTGTGAGCTGGTGGATGAGATGAGCTGCCATCTGGTGCTGACCACCGGCGGTACTGGCCCGGCGCGGCGCGATGTTACCCCTGACGCGACGCTGGCGATTGCCGACCGCGTGATGCCGGGCTTTGGTGAGCAGATGCGCCAGGTGAGCCTGCACTTTGTTCCAACCGCGATTCTTTCCCGTCAGGTAGGCGTGATTCGCAAGCAGGCGCTGATCCTCAACCTGCCGGGCCAGCCAAAAGCGATTCAGGAGACGCTGGAAGGGGTGAAAGACGCTGACGGTAAGGTGCTGGTGAACGGTATCTTTGCAAGTGTACCGTATTGTGTACAGTTGCTGGAAGGGCCTTATATTGAGACGAACAGCGATGTCGTAGCAGCATTTCGCCCTAAGAGCGCACGACGCGAGACTTTATCCTGAATGTGATGCTTTTCTGACATAACCTATCATTCCTCTGGAGTGCGATAGGGTTTACGGTATAGTCATTTTTGCTTTACACAAATCGTAAACTTATATCAACAGCTTCACTTTGCGAATGGTTTGTTATGTCACATTACACGCGACCTCTGAATCGACAAGATTATAAAACGCTGACGCTGGCGGCCTTAGGTGGCGCGCTGGAGTTTTATGATTTCATCATTTTCGTCTTCTTCGCCGCCGTCGTTGGAGAGCTTTTCTTCCCAGCCGACATTCCTGAGTGGCTGCGCCAGGTGCAGACTTTTGGCATCTTTGCCGCAGGCTACCTGGCTCGCCCGCTGGGTGGCATCATCATGGCGCATTTCGGCGATCTGGTCGGGCGCAAAAAGATGTTTACCCTTAGCATTTTGCTGATGGCGGTGCCGACGCTGGCGATTGGCCTGCTGCCAACCTTTGCCACCGCAGGGCTGGCCGCACCGCTGCTGCTGCTGTTGATGCGTATTTTGCAGGGCGCGGCAATCGGTGGGGAAGTGCCGGGGGCGTGGGTATTTGTCGCAGAACATGTGCCCGCACGTCGCATCGGTATTGCCTGTGGCACGCTGACGGCCGGGCTGACGGTCGGGATCCTGCTGGGCTCGGTGGTGGCAACGCTGATTAACACCCAGCTCTCCGCGCAGGCCATTCATGACGGCGGCTGGCGTATTCCATTCCTGCTGGGCGGTATTTTCGGCCTGGTGGCGATGTACCTGCGCCGCTGGTTGCAGGAAACGCCTATCTTCCTTGAGATGCAGCAGCGTAAAGCGCTGGCGCAAGAGCTGCCGATTAAATCCGTTGTCCTCAAGCACAAGCAGGCGGTGGTGGTCTCGATGCTGCTGACCTGGCTGCTGTCGGCGGGCATCGTGGTGGTTATTCTGATGTCGCCGGTCTGGCTGCAAAAGCAGTATGGTTTTGCCCCCGCGCTGACCTTACAGGCCAATAGCGTGGCGACGATTATGCTCTGCGTTGGCTGCCTGCTGGCAGGGTTGATTGTTGACCGCGTCGGAGCCAGCAAAACCTTTATCGTTGGCAGCATTCTGCTCGCCTGCTCAAGCTGGTTCTTCTATCATCTTGCGGGAACGCATCCTGAACAGCTATTCCTGCTCTACGGGCTGGTTGGGCTTTGCGTGGGCGTGGTCGGCGCGGTACCGTACGTGATGGTGCGCGCCTTCCCGGCGGAAGTGCGTTTTACCGGGATTTCCTTCTCCTACAACGTCTCCTACGCCATCTTCGGTGGCCTGACGCCGATTGCCGTCACCATGCTGATGGGCGTATCGCCGATGGCTCCGGCCTGGTACGTACTGGCGTTGTCGTTGATGGGCCTTGGGCTTGGCATCTGGCTGCGTAAAGAGATTCCTGCTGCAAGCCGCAGCCCGGCCGAGGCGTAAACCAACGCCGGGGTCTCGCGACGCTAACCCCGGCGTCGCGTGCGCTAGCGAATAATCGTCACGTCTTTAAACGTAAACCGTTTTTTCTGCCCCGCCTCCTGATAGCCGATACGAATAAAGACACGCAAATCTTCCAGCCAGGCGTAATCGCTGCTCATGGCTCTGCCATCGCCTCGATCATCGGTGCAGATAAGCTCAATATAACGTCCCTTGAAAGCCTCGTTCAGCGTTGAGGCATCGCGCCACGGGCCCTCTACGCGACAATCCTGGCTTTTGGATTTGCTGTTCTCCGGGTTGGCGTCATCTCGCAGCACGGCATGCCAGCGGTACGGCTGGCCAACCTTCGGCATCGCGCTAAAGTTGGTTTCCAGCTTCTGGGCGATAAGCGGGCTGTTTTTCATCGAATCCCACTGCTTCAGGTCGACGATATTGAATAACCGGTGGTACTGGCTGTAGAAGGTCACCCCTTTGAGCACCAGCGTATCGAGCATTAAAGTGCTGCCGTCTGGCAGCCTGTCGATGCGAGTCTTACCGTTGATATCGGCATCGCCCGGCCATACTGGCGTAAAGGTGAGGCGGGAAAACGCCGGTGCATTACTGCCGTTATTCAATATCCCCTTCACGGTCTTGCTCACCGTTTCCGGCAGCGGGTAGCGGGCTAAGACGCTCGGATCGTTGTGCTCGAAATCGGGAATTGCCCGCGGGGCATCGGCCTCGGTTTTCTGCCGGGCAACCAATGCGCCGCTGCCGGTAAACTGGTTGAGATCCTGTAAGGCGCACAGTTTTGTCATCGGCGCGATAAGCGAAGAGGGGAGCGACGAGAAGGGCGCCTCTGCCGGGATGGCGTTGTCGGTAACGACGGCGGAATTCAGCGAGAATGTGCGCTCAACGCGTGCCTGTTGGTTATCGCAATTAACCTGCATCTGGCTGATTTTAAAGTCATAGGGGGCATCGTATTGCTTTTCGCGATGGATCTGCGCGTAATCCGTGCCGACGCGCAGGTTAAGCATATTGCCCTGACGATGACTGTTACTGAGATCGATAAGCATCTGATCGCCGTTCTTATCCGCCGCGGCGAGCCCTACCCAGCGAGGCTTTGCGACGTTCTGCTTGCAGACGTTCAGAGCCGGATCGGTACTCATCAGGCTATCGGCGTCGGGCTCGAAAGGCACGCCGGGAATATAGCGGGCGAACGAGTTACCGCCGTAGGCGCGGAGATGACTTCCGGTCAGGGTGTGCAAATTCATATACAGCAGCGTTTTTGTCTGGGTCTGGCAATCAACGTTCAGCCAAAGATTATTTTGCGATCCCTCTGACATCGTAATGCGATAAACGGTATTGATGCTGTCACCGACGCGTACGGTGTTTGCCTTGTCCCAATCAACGCTTCTGACTTCAGGCGTCGACAGCGCATGGGCGCTAGCAGACAGCAGGACTCCACTGGCCAGAATCAGGGGGGAAACAGAGGCGAGGCGCATCATCAATAATCCTTTTTATCATTAGAAGTTATTGAAAATAGCGCAAATAGTGAGGAAACGATAACCCCAGGATCGGTAGTTTGCAGATAAAAAAAACGCCGGACAGACCGGCGCTTTTCAGGATGACGCGAGGATTAGTGCTTTTCACCAATCGGCAGTACGGTGCGACCGAACTGCTCGTTCAGTACTTCACCCATTGCCAGGTAAATGGCGCTTGCGCCACAGATCAGGCCAACCCAGCCAGCAACGTGGATAATCGCTTCGTTGCCGTTGATGTTGCCAATTGCCAGCAGGGCGAACAGAACCGTCAGGCTCAGGAACACGAACTGCAGCATGCGTGCGGCTTTCAGCGTACCGAAGAACATGAACAGCGTGAACACGCCCCACAGGCCCAGGTAGGCGCCGAGGAACTGCGCGTTAGGCGCGTCGGACAGACCCATCTTCGGCAGCAGCAGAATGGCAACCAGCGTCAGCCAGAAAGAGCCGTAAGAGGTGAATGCGGTCAGACCGAAAGTATTCCCTTTTTTGTATTCCAGCAGGCCCGCGAAAATCTGCGCGATACCACCGTAAAAAATACCCATTGCGAGAATAATACCGTCGAAAGCAAAGAAACCCGCATTATGCAGGTTTAACAGAATGGTGGTCATGCCGAAGCCCATCAGGCCCAGCGGTGCCGGGTTAGCCAACTTAGTGTTGCCCATAATTCCTCAAATCATCATTGAATGGTGAAGTTCTTTCCCCATATACGGGGGCGCGGCATGATAATCATGGGCAAACCGGCTGTCTATGATCTGAACGGGGGAAAATGAAATATTTTCTCCCGCAGAGGTCGATTAACCGGCGCGTTGCAGAGCAGCTTTAGCAATAACTCGACGCAGGCAGGCGATACGCAATACCGCTGGAATCGTGACACGATAAGCGCTTCCGCTGACGGCCTTCACGCCGTTTACCGCAGCACCCACCGGGCCGCCAAGACCTGCGCCGCGCATCAGGCCGTGACCAATCACGCTGACGGCCGCATGTTTGTGCAGGATATGACTCAGCTGTTCACCCAACAGATGTTCAATACCGTGATCCAGACGATGATGGTCGATAAGGTGCGAAAGCAGAGCTTCGAGCTCCATGACCTTTAGCTCAACGGCAGCATGAAAACGTGCTTTCTGCTCATCGTTCATGCGCTTCCAGGCGTTGCGAACAAACTGTTCCAGCAGTAGTTTTTCGATGGCTGGCGTCGGCATGGCTTTGTCGGTTTTAAGGCCCAGGCGTTTGGCCACATCGCGCAGAATTTCGCGGTACAGCTTGCCATGACCGCGAATCTGGTTGGCGATACTGTCGCCGCCAAAGTGCTGGAATTCACCGGCAATCAGCTGCCAGTTGCGACGATGCTGCTCCGGATGCCCGTCCATCGACATATAGAGTTCGTTATGCAGCAGGGTGCTGGACAGGCGACGTTTACCTTTTTCATTGTGCGTCAGCAGCTGTGCAAGATTAGCCAACTGCTCTTCACTGCAGTGCTGAAGAAAAACGAGGTCTTCGTCATTCAGGTATGAAACTTTCATTGAGGTTATCGCTTCGCAGGGGGGGGTTAGTCGTCGCCGATGATTTTTAAAGAGGCCATATCGGAAGAGTTCACGGTATGCCCAGAAAAGGTGATTTTGGCGACGCAGCGTTTATTGTCGTTATCGCTGTTGATATTGATCCAATCGGTCGTGCTTCCTTCTTTCAGGGAGGAAGGCACATTCAGGCTCTGGCTGCTGCTACGTGCGGCTTTGAAGTAGACGGATGCGCCGCTGAGTTCGGCATCACCGCGATCCACGGTCAGCTTGATGCGCTTGACGACACGGCAAACCGGCAGCTTGAGCGTCAGATCGTTGGTTTCATTACGGGGTAAAGCAATGACGCCCAGCGTTTTATGATCGTTCGCGTAGGCGGAAGAGGCCAGCATCAGGCCGAAAGCCAGGCTCGCAGAGACGTTTAATAATGTTTTCATTTTATTCCTTACCGGATTGACCCTTTGACAACATCAAAGGCAAACGCGAATTTTATCCCTCTCCGATATGGCTTTCTGCGCTCAATCATTTCAACTTATGACAATAATTGACTGAATATATTGATGTTTTTATATATTTAATTTGAATGGTTTGAGTGAGAAAGAGGGAAATACGCTCGGGCGAAAACCGCACTGAATGAAAAAATTTTACGGTTGCCCCTTGATGGATGACGTTGCGACCCCATCTTGTAGTCAACCGCAGTGAGTGAGTCTGAAAAAAAACGATTCAGGGCAGTTGAAACCGAAGGTTTCGCCCTTATTACAGATTCACAACCACATGTTGACTGAATTTTTAGTGGAGACGTTTAGATGGGTAAAATTATTGGTATCGACCTGGGTACTACCAACTCTTGTGTAGCGATTATGGATGGCACTACCGCTCGCGTTCTGGAGAACGCCGAAGGCGACCGCACCACGCCTTCTATCATTGCTTATACCCAGGATGGTGAAACTCTGGTTGGTCAGCCGGCTAAACGTCAGGCAGTGACAAACCCGCAAAACACCCTGTTTGCGATTAAACGCCTGAT
>NZ_CABTJS010000090.1:0-4435 GCF_902485085.1 uncultured Kluyvera sp. | reverse complement strand
GTCATTCGCTGATTAGCCACTGCACGGTTACGGTCTGCATATTCACCGGGCCAGTAACCCGCACCTTTTCGGGGAGGGATAAGCGCGCTGATTTTCTTACGCCGCAGTTCATCGTGACATAGCCGGGTATCGTAAGCGCCATCGGCGGCGGCTGACCTGATTTTCCGGTGGGTTTGCCGGATTAACCCGGGGAAGGCCTCTGAGTCCGTAACGTTGTTCAGCGACAGGTCAGCGCAGATGATTTCATGTGTTTTACTGTCAACGGCGAGATGCAGCTTACGCCAGATACGGCGGCGTTCCTGGCCATGCTTTTTGACTTTCCACTCGCCTTCACCGAAGACCTTCAGCCCGGTGGAATCAATTACCAGGTGTGCGATTTCACCCCGGGTGGGCGTTTTGAAACTGACATTAACCGACTTTGCCCGCCTGCTGACACAGCTGTAATCCGGGCAGCGTAGCGGAACGTTCATCAGAGAAAAAATGGAATCAATAAAGCCCTGCGCAGCGCGCAGGGTCAGCCTGAATACGCGTTTAATGACCAGCACAGTCGTGATGGCAAGGTCAGAATAGCGCTGAGGTCTGCCTCGTGAAGAAGGTGTTGCTGACTCATACCAGGCCTGAATAGCTTCATCATCCAGCCAGAAAGTTATGGAGCCACGGTTGATGAGGGCTTTATTGTAGGTGGGCCAGTTGGTGATTCTGAACTTTTGCTTTGCCACGGAATGGTCTGTGTTGTCGGGAGGATGCGTGATCTGATCCTTCAACTCAGCAAAAGTTCGATTTATTCAACAAAGCCTTTTGAACGCCGAAAATTTGGTGATATACAGAGCCGATTTGGTTCCCTGAACACCCTTCAGGAGACGTTTACAACCAGTATTGTCGGTGCAATAATTGACTCCATTATGATCATCGGATTATTGATTATGTTGGTACTCTATGGCGGGTGGCTTACCTGGTTTGTTATCCTTTTTACCTGTCTATATGTATTTATCCGGGTACTAACCTACAACAGATATCGTCAGTTATCTGAAGAGTCCTTAATAAAGGATGCAAGAGCTAATTCCTTCTTTATGGAGACACTTTATGGTATTGCCACTGTAAAGGTACAGGGGCTGAATAAACGGAGAGAGGAAAACTGGTTTAATCTTGAAGTTGACTCGATTAATACCGGAATAAAAGTATCCAGATTAAACCTGTTCTTTGGAGGCATTAATACACTGATTGCGACGATGGAGCAGATACTCATCCTCTGGCTTGGAGCCAGTTTAGTGATATCGGGAAATATGACAATTGGCATGTTTGTTGCTTTTAGTTCCTATCGAGGTCAGTTTTCTGATCGAATTGCATCATTTATAGATTTTTTACTCAGACTTCAGATCATGAGCCTTCATAACGAAAGGGTTTCGGATATAGCACTTACTGAAGTTTCCCCATTTAAAGATGATATTCCGGTAAAAAATGACATGTGCCCTGTCTCACTGTCGGCAAAGAATATCAGTTATAAATATGATAGTTATGCATCATATACTCTAAGACATCTAAATATAGAGATACAACCTGGTGAGCATGTAGCAATTACAGGTGCTTCCGGGACAGGGAAAACGACGCTATTGAAGGTACTGTGCGGATTATTCCCGGCAAGTGAAGGAAATATACTTGTAGATGGTATTGACATAAAAGAATTGGGTATTAACAACTATCAAAAATTAATCGCCTGCGTTTTACAGGATGACAGGCTTTTCTCCGGAACATTAAGGGATAATATCTGTTCCTTTTCTACTCAAATTGATGATAACTGGCTGATTGAGTGTGCCAGATTTGCACAGATACACGATGATATAGAAAGAATGCCGATGGGTTATGATACATTAATCGGAGAGCTGGGTGAAGGTTTATCAGGTGGACAAAAACAGCGTATTTTTATCGCAAGGGCAATTTATAAAAAACCATCCATTCTCTTCATGGATGAAGCAACCAGTTCTCTGGATAATACAAATGAACAATACATCAACGATGCGATAAAATCGCTGAATATCACACGCATTGTGATCGCGCACAGAAAATCCACTATTAACTCAGCTGATCGCATCATCACTTTACAGGAAAATTTATAATGCCACGACTTTTCAATTTAAAATATAAAGAACTGTTTGTGTGTTTAGGATTTATTTTTATTGCCTTTGCTTATCCGTGGATATTTCAGACATACCTGATTAACACAGGTATTGTTGGTATTGATATGGTTATCCCCTTAATGTCTTCAGCGATATTGATAACAATCACTCCAGTTTATTTTCAATTTTATAAACACACAAAGGGTTACGGTCTTGGCGAACGGCGTATTGATTTATTTATTGTGTTTATGTCTTTGATTTTATCAGTTCAATTTATGATGTTTCGTTATCAGTCGTCATATATACAGTCCCCTCCCTTGGATATCAATATCATTCTAGTTATAAATATCATTGCTGTAGTAATATTAGCACCTTTGTATGAGGAAATAATATTCAGAGGTGTTGTTTATGGATTTTTTAAAAATACATTGATGTGTAGCACAATGACTTCCGTAGTTTTAACCTCACTGATATTTTTATCCCTTCACTGGTATTATGATATATTAAGCTTGTTTATCCTGTTTTTTATCTCGGTGATCCTGACATATGCGAGAGTGCTGAGTTACGGAATATTACTTCCTTTTATACTTCACTCATTAATGAATGGCTTTGTTTTATTCTTGCGATTTCAATGACCATTCCGGGGTGCTATAGTTTTCTATCGTTATAACAGCGACCGGAAAAATTATAACTGGCACAGAGCTCTATACTTACCACCCTGTGCCTTTTATTTCAGCTACGATTATTTACAGGTGCCGCCCACTCCTGAACCACAATTACTTCCGGAGGATTTACCGCTACCACCGCCATTTCCATTTCCGTGAGAAAAACAGCCTCCTGCAAGCGCACCACCAACCAGACCCGTCCCCAGACCCAAAACGCCGCCAGGAGCACCGGCAATCATGCCGCCAATAATACCATTATTGCAGTTTGTAACATCTTGCCCCAGATTATTGTAATACCCGGTGTTACCTTTGTTATTACTTCCGGTATTTTTATTACTTTTTCCCATATTGGCATCCCGCACATCACCGAAGTGACCAGCGCCTGAAACCCTCTTCATTTCATCAAACGATAAAGTTTTCATAAAAACTCCTTTTACAGTGTGTGGACATTCATTTTGGTATAGATCTTTTGTAAAAAAACGTCAAGTATTTTAAACCTGTTAATATTCAGGGGGAGGGAAGATTAATCCTGTATGGCAGGCAATAATAATCTTTCTGTGAATGGATATATTATCCGAAAATCAGTTAGTTACTCCGGTAAGCAATGTTAAGGTTCAATCCCGCATGTGAAACCGAGCAGCGACAGGCATCTGAAACCGCAGACAGAGTCGGTCCGGTTCACAGGGAAGTGACATGGTCCAGGGCTCGAAAAACCCCTGTATAGCACACGCGTAGAACCCTAGTTGAAGCTGAAACCTGGTGAAGAACTGGGCTGGTATAACTGGAAAAAAGCCGTTTCCGCCACCATGCAGCCGCTGATGCACTGCCTTGAGGTGACGCTGCGTAACGCCATCGATTACAGTATTCGCCATGCCCGGTTGCCCGGCGCTGCCGGACACTGGCGAACCGATACCAACTGGATTTTTGATTTACCCCGCTATATCGGTGAAAAGACCTGGATACGCCAGAACAAGCGCTACAAAACCGATGCCCGTGGCCAGAAGCTCATGCATCACGGGAAACCGGTTTATGACCGGACAGCCTGGGAGGAAGACTGTATCCGTAAGGTGTCAAAACGTATCCGTGCTGCGGGCAAGGCGCCGACGGCAGAGCGGGTGATCTCCGGACTGGACTTTGGTTTCTGGACCAATTTTCTCACGAAAAACTACGATGAACCGCGGAACCGCTCGCTCCTGTGGCCCCAGTTGCTTCCGTCGGTGTTCCCCGGCGCCCCGGCCGGCACCCCCCGTCACGTGCTGGAAAAGAAATTTACCCGTATCCGTGACTTGCGTAACCGCCTGGCGCACCATGAAGCAGTCTGGAAATTCCAGGAGGAAGATCCGGT
Source organism: uncultured Kluyvera sp. (assembly GCF_902485085.1). Classification (NCBI taxonomy): domain Bacteria; kingdom Pseudomonadati; phylum Pseudomonadota; class Gammaproteobacteria; order Enterobacterales; family Enterobacteriaceae; genus Kluyvera; species uncultured Kluyvera sp. The sequence continues at coordinate 311 of NZ_CABTJS010000090.1, read as the reverse complement.
TACCGGTGCGCCGGATTACAACCGCCCGGTATATGGTCTTCAGGCGTCCCTGCAGCTGTTGCGTCGGGCATGGAAAGATATGCTGGAGGCTCTCAGCTGGCTCAGTCCTGCAAGGCATGCTGCGTTTCTGGCAGAAGGTCATCATCTGCGTTTCGAGGCACTGGCCACGCACGATGGTTTGCTGAGTTTCACCGGACGGGCACAGCTGATGCACGACCTGAACGTGCGGCGCAGTAAAGAGATCAGAAAATTATTGCGGGGGCTCGGACAGCAAAAAATCATCCGCCTGACCAGCCGTACCCGGATCATTG